>NZ_JACHVD010000018.1:0-54405 GCF_025377055.1 Acinetobacter sp. T_3_1
TGAGACCAGTCATGAACGATCAATGCATAGCGATGCTGTGACGAGTTGATCTGCTCACATGCAAGCTGTTCAATCGGCTGGTTTAACTGGCTAAAAGAAATCTTGTCATTATTCAGGAATCGCCAGACGGCCTGTGTGGTTGCGAAACTCGACCTTTGGGCAGAAGCCAGGTCTTTGATTGCGGGAGCAAGTGAAGCGAGAGGATTCATATTGAGCTTTACAAGGCTGTTATAGCGTTTAACCAGACGCTGATCCAGACCGGAGATGTTAAATTGAAGAGCATGCTCTTCAATTTAATGCAAAGCTCGGGAATTGTGTAGATACCTATGCCTAGAAGGAGAGGGTTAGGGAGAGGTAATACTTAAAAGCCCCTCCACCTAACCTCCTCCCATAGGGAGAAGGAATATTATTAAACCGTATGCCCCAAAGCTTCGCCCATCACTACAACGGAATTGGCTTTAAACATCGGGTTCCATTGCATTTTATCTTTTTCAAATAACACCACAGCGGTTGAACCCAAATAGAAACGGCCCAGCTCTGCGCCTTTTTCCAGAAACAGGTTGTGCTGGTTGAGTTCCAGATGTCCACTCGGTTTTACCTTACCCGTTGCCACGGTTTCAATGCCTGCAACAATCATGGCACCGACTAGAACCACCGCCATACGCCCCAGTTCAGTATCAAACAGACAGACCATACGTTCATTGCGCGCAAACAGGCCTGGAATATTTTCTGCCGTAGTTTGATTAACCGAGAACAATTCCCCTGGCACATATAAGGTTTCAGTCAAAGTTCCGGCAAAAGGCATATGCACACGGTGATAATCTTTAGGTGATAAATACACTGTCGCAAAATGACCATTTTTGAAGGGTTCAGCCAATTGCGGATCGGCAATCAGTTTTTCCACCGAAAAGCTTTGTCCCTTGGCCTGAAAAATATCGCCTTCTTCGATTTTACCCAATTGTGAAATGGCACCATCTGCAGGCGACACAATACTGTGCGGATCCGTATCGATTTGACGCACACCCTCTTTTAAAGAGCGGGTAAAAAATTCGTTAAATGATTTGAATTTCAATGCATTGCTTTGTTCAGCAATCGACATATCAATCCCATACTGGGCTTTGAAAGCCTGAATCACGGTATTTTTGATGATTGGGTTTTCGCTCGCTGCGAGTTTACCCACGACACGTGATAACTGGTGTTGGGGCACAACACGTTGAGCTTGAATAAATAATTGTTTTTTTAAACGTGATGTGAAACTCAAGACGGTAACTCTCCGGTAATAATCGGACTGTCGAGGCGGTTGCCCCATTCACTCCACGCACCATCATAAGCCTGTATCTTCCAACCGAGTAATCGACCCAGAATATAGGCCAGACCCGAACGGTGATGTGACTGACAATACACCACCACAGGTTCATTTAAATTGAAACCCAGTTGTTCCAAGCGCTGCTGAGTGCGTTCTAGGGGATGCAATTTTAAATGATTTTCACGATTTAGGGCAGTGCTCCATTCAAAATGTCGCGCATCTGGAATGTGACCGCCGCGTCGCGCTGCGAGTCGAAGACCGGTATATTCATCTTCGGTACGGCAATCCCACAATTGAATGTCATGGTTCTGGACTTTTTCTAACAGCTCTGCATATTCAATACGGTACTTTTCAATATTGCTCTGGTTAATGTCCACTAGAGACCCTACGGGAACTAATTTTTCCACGTCTGAAGAAGTAGGCAAACCGGCGGCCAGCCAGGCATGAATGCCTCCATTCAACAGGCTGGTATTTTCAAAACCCAGACAATGCAGGTTCCAGATCAGGCGCCCTGCCCAGGCACCCCCTTCATCATCATAAGCCACCACATGATGTTCAGGCGAAATGTTCAGGTATTCGATCAGGGCTTTTAAACCCTCTACATCGGGCAATAAACCTGATGCTTGCTCTTCTTGGTGTACCAGCTGTTTCGGCTGCACATGAATGGCATGCGGAATATGCAATTGATCATAAACAGAACGACGGCTTAAATCGACAATGCGTAATTTTTCATTGCCTAAAAATGGAACCAGCTCTTCTGCTTCTATCAGCAGACCAAAATTAAGTGCAGATACAGTCATACTTTTTCATGTTTTATTTAGATCAACATTGCCGATCTTAGCATAAGTCATTTTCACTATTATGCTGATTTTTTACATTCATTTAGCAGAAAATCAGCTATAGCCATCATGATTATTCCGTTTCGGTAAGATTAAATACCTGACGTAAATAGGCCAGAAAGGTATCGTTATCGGTCATGGTTTTTCCTGGGCTGTCGGAAATTTTTGCCACCGATTGACCATTGCATTCCACCAGTTTTAACACAATATTGAGAGGCGCTTGTCCCAAGTCATTGGTTAAATTGGTGCCAATCCCAAAGCTGACCTGAAAACGGTCTTTAAAGTATTGATGCAAGTCCCAGGCCTTTTCCAGATTCAGACCATCACTAAAGGTCAGCATCTTGGTTTTGCTGTCAATTTTTAATTTCTTATAGTGGGCATAGGCTTTGTCACCCCATTCATAGGGATCGCCACTGTCATGCCGCAGACCGTCAAACAGTTTGGCAAAGTACAAATCAAAGTCACGCAGGAATGCATCCATCCCCACCACATCCGTCAGAGCAATCCCTAAATCGCCACGATATTCCTGCACCCAGGTTTCCAGTGCCGCTTTCTGAAAATCGCGTAAACGCACATCCAGAGCCTGAAAGGCCTGTAAAAACTCATGCGCCATCGTTCCAATCGGCGTAATACCCAATTCCTTGGCAATCAACACATTGCTGGTACCCCGGAAAATATTCGGTGAAGCATGGTTAAATACTTCAATCACATGTTTTTGCCATGCAAAGCTATAACGACGACGCGTACCGAAATCCGACACCAAAAAAGGTGGATCATGAGGTTTCAGTTCTTTTTCATAATGCTTTAACAGTTCGACTTTAGCTTGCAAACGGCGTTCACCTTCTGCCAGAACGTCATCACTGCGAATACGCATGAAATACAGTTCATTGACAATGGCCAGAACAAAAATCTCAAACATCATGGCCTGAACCATCGGACCTTCAATCCAGATGTCCAGACGGCCTTGCTCATCAATGCTGGCTTTAATAAAACGGCGTTTCAGCTGGAACAGTTCCAGATAATCCACGAAATCACTTTTGATAAAACGTAAACTGCGAAGATAGAGCAGCTCATCTTCTTTAAACTTAAGCTGGCATAAAGAGTCGAGTTGCTGGTTCAAATCGTCCAGAATATCCGTCAGCGGATAAACGGTATCCTCTAAATTACGGCAACGGAAATGATAAACACTGTGCGTTTGAGGAAATTTATGCAGTACCACCTGTAGCATGGTGAATTTGTACAAGTCGGTATCAAGCAAAGATTGAATGATTGGAGCCATATCTAATGAAATTTCGCTGTGCTGACTGCATTAAAACACACTTTTTATCTTGATATTGCTAGTTTTGCGTACAGCTGTACCCGTCAAGCCCATAGCATAAGGGCTAAACCTCACTGTTATTCAGTAATAGAGCCGTATTTCATTTCCTCTAAGATGCCTTGGGTCACGACTCTCACATTTACTTACTCATATCCAGTTTCGTGAAAATCTGCTTGAATTTATTCATGCAAAGATAGCGCAAAATATCTTTAACCAAACCTGATAATCCAGTGGAGATATTATGTGTATTTTAAAGCTTAAATTTCTGCCTGTTTGCTACAATGCTGCGGATAAATTGAAGATTTAAATTGGTTAAGTTATGCGTGCATTATTGCAACGGGTTCTGGAAGCAAAAGTTGTGGTGGATGGTGAAACCACCGGGCAGATTGAAAAAGGCATTCTGGTTTTTCTGGGCCTAGGCAAAGAAGACAATCTGGACAAAGGTAAAAAGCTGATTGATAAGATATTGAAATACCGTTTTTTTGATGATGAACAGGGCAAAATGGGCTGGAATGTGGCTCAGTCCGGCGGTGGATTATTACTGGTTTCGCAATTTACCCTAATGGCACAAACGCAAAAAGGTTTACGTCCGGACTTTGGTCCAGCCATGCCACCGAGTGAAGCCAAAGCGCTTTATGAACAATTAGTAGAATATGCACAATCCCAATTTGAAAATGTGCAAACGGGCATTTTTGCCGCCGACATGAAAGTGCATCTGGTCAATGATGGGCCTGTCACGTTTAATCTGGAAGTTGAATAAACAGCATAAGGCTTCAGCTATAAAAAAAGCCCTCTTTTGAGGGCTTTTTGAATCCTCCCCAACCCTCCTTTTTCAAAGGAGGGAGCTATTTCTACTAAAATTATCTTAGTTTTTTGACAGCTCCCCTCTTTTTAAAGAGGGGTTGGGGGGAGATTTTATAATGATTTATCTAATCATCTTACTTAACTGACCAACATGACTCAGTTAAGAGCATTTTTTAAATTACTTACCGGTTTTTTCACGAATAAATGAACGTACCAGTTTCACTTTTTCTTGGACCGGTTTAGGTAATTTTGGCGGAATGAGTTTGGCAACTTTATTAAACCAGACCAAAAGGCCAAAATCGCCTTCCATCTTAATGGTGCCATTTTGCATGCCAGTCATGAAAGCACTTGGATCACCTTTCATTAAAGTTTTTACGCCCTGTTCACTGTCTGCAAACTGCAAAATGAAGTCCGCTTTTTCTGCATCGCCTGCTACTGTGTCAATTTGCCCATTGTTTACAATAATTTGACGTGCAACACCCAAGTCGGTACCAATTTGAATACGGAATTGACGTTCATGAACCAGCTCAATAAATTTTGGACTGGTACGCGCCAATTGCTTCATACGCAAGGCTAAGCCCGCAACTAACAAATCAAGCGGATCCGTGCTTACATCGACCAGCGGTAATTTTACGACAGGAATCGAAGATAGTTTCATGACATTTAAGCCTATTGTAATTGTTGGAAAATTGACGAGTTATCCTACCATAACTTGGGTTTTTTGAAGTAAGGCTTTGTATAACAATAATCAATAAAAAAAGATGTGCCGGAGCACATCTTTTGAATTCTTTGATTTATAAGTCTTTCGAATTAACGGCTTGAATAATGTTGCTGCTCATCGTCATAGACTGGGGTATGTTCAATATAGCGACGTTTGGCTAAAGCGCGTTCTGCACGACGATCTTCGCGGATTAACAGCAGGGTTAAAATTGCCATGACTGACATTAAGGCAGTCAGATAACTGTATCCCATAGGTAAATCAAACACCACTTGAGTACTGAGGCGAATGGCTTCAATCAATCCCCAAAACAGCATACCTGCAAACATAAAGCTTAACAAACGACGATAAGGCGAGAAGAAAACAGCTATCAAAGCAGCGGCAATCAAGCTTAAGCCTATGATGGTTGCTAAATTCGCTGTAACCATAAAAACCTCCGTCCTAATAGGATTTTGACACTTTTATATGGGTCTAAATCAAATCCCCGATACCGTGAATAAATGATGAAAAATATTGATATCAATCTTTATGCAAGCATTATGCGGAGTTTTTTTAAGAAAAAAAGTCTTGTATTTTCAGCAAGCGACACACCTTGTCGCAATATTATTTTGTCATTACATTTTTTTATTTTTAACTTTTTCTGGAAGTGAGATGGGCTCAGACTTGCCGTGTCATTACAAAAAAACAACGTAGTAAAAGCATTAAAAAAATATTTTTTACGAATGGATAGATTGTGGTTTTTATCAGCCATTTAAGTCAACCGCTCATCGTAATTTGACTCTTTTTATCACAAAAAAACGCGACATCAATGTCGCGTTTTGTCAATGAACATCTACAGTTAGACCTACTCCTTAAGCACGGCTCAGGTCTTTGTCATGTACACCTAAAAGATATAACACCCCATCCAGGCCCACACTTGAAATCGCCTGATTGGCATTCTGGCGTACTAGAGGCTTGGCACGGAAAGCCACCCCTAAACCGGCAATCGACAGCATTGGCAAGTCATTGGCCCCATCACCGACGGCAATGGCCTGTTCCAGTGAAATATCCATCTTGTCCGCCAATTCACGCAGCAACAAGGCTTTGCGAGCGCCATCCACAATATGACCTTTGACTTCACCAGTGACCACACCATCTTTGACATCCAGAATATTGGCATGTACTTCATCAATCCCCAGTTTTTCTTGCAGATATTCGGCAAAATACTGGAAACCACCGGAAAGAATTGCCGTTCTATACCCCAACGCTTTCAAGGTCGAAATCAGGCGCTCTGCCCCTTCGGTCACGGTGAGACGCTCGGCAATTTTAGGTAAAACAGATGCATCCATGCCTTTGAGCAAGGCCACGCGGGCACGGAAGCTTTGCTGGAAGTCCAGTTCGCCTTGCATGGCACGTTCAGTGATGTCAGCCACTTGCTCACCGACACCGGCTTCAATGGCCAGCTCATCAATGACTTCCTGTTCAATTAAGGTAGAGTCCATGTCGAAACAGACCAGACGGCGGTTACGGCGGTACGCATTATCTTCCTGAACCGCGACATCGACACTCAGTTCAGCCGATAAACGCAAGCAGGCTGCACGCATGGCAGTCGCATCCAGCATTTGTCCTTTGAGGCCAAATTGCACGCAAGAGCGTTTTGGCCCTTCAACTGCACCATTGAGTTCCGGACGGCCCGACAAACGGGTCACAGTTTCAATATTAAAGCCCTGACTGGAGACAATCTGGGTCACCGCCTGCAAATGTGAAGCGGTCAATTCAGGTGCCAGAGCAGTCACGATATACCGGGTCTGCCCCCCTTCACTCACCCATTGATCATATTCTGATGCAGTGATTGGCTTAAAGCGCACTGTTAAGCCAATATCATGTGCTAGAATCAGGATCTCCTTCATGGCTAATGCTGTAGCAGTTTGGTCATCTGACGAAACAACAATACCTAAAGTCAGTTGGTTATGGATGACGGCTTGTCCAACGTCCAAAATTTGTAAAGAATGTACGGACAATACCTGCATTAATCGTGTAAATTGATTAGGCTGGTCGGGTCCCAAAAATGATATAAGAATGATTTCTCGCATGAATTGACTCGGATCTGAGCTACAACTATTGTTAGAATCATAATCGAATTTGAACATAAATGCCTTGGAAGTTTACGTTGAATGCGCCTAGACAAGGGCTATTTGCTAGCCTACTGATTGTAAGTTTTGCTTTACACACCTTTTTACTGGTCCTTGCGACAACGCATCAGCTGAATGCTAACCGCGCCAGTCAGGGACAGCTGATGACCTCACAACTGGTCACGGACAGCCTGTCCGAGCTGGAACCGGCCAATACGGTGTCATTGGCTTTACTGGCCGACCGTTATGCCACCAACCCGAGTGTGGCCTCTATCCGTATTTTGGATGCGAATAATCAGGTACTGGCAACAGGTGGCTTAACCAAGACACGCCAAGGCGAAGTGTTTGTTCGTGAAGCCCTTCAAAATGAAAAGAAAGTTGGCAGCATTGAAATTACCCTCATTCAACCCAGCATTGGGGAAATTTTACGTACCCAATGGCTGGCGATTTTACTATCGCTGCTGATTCATGGCTTGTTATGGCTGGCCTATCGTGCCATTGCCCGTCCAAGCCGTACCGAATATCTGGCGCGTATTAACAATGAATCGCGCCTCAAACATGAAATTCAAACCCTGACCCAGGCTTTGGAACAGGAACAGCACAATGCCGCTGTTGCGATTGCCCAGGCACAGAACAATGCCCAGACCAAAGCTAAAGTCAAAGAATCGAAACCGGTCATTCTGGATGACAATTGTATTGCCCTGAATATCCAGTTTTATGATCCAAAACAGCTGATGGATTCGGTCAATAAAACCGTTTCTGTTCCCTATTTCAATTTATGCCAGATTTTTCTGAACAAAGCCGCTGAACTCTGTGTCCAGCACTACAAGTTAAACAGTTCGGATATCGCCACCATCCATAAATTTGATGAACATGGCGCCACCATCAGCATGTCGGTAGAAACGCCCAATGCGGTGCAATGTCTGGTGATGATCAGTACCGTATTCCAGCTCTTGTCGGATGTGCTGTACAAACGTTATCGAGAAGAAAAGCGTTTCGTGTTGCAAACCCGCAGTGCCATTTCCAGCCATGTTGAGGCTATGCACCTCAGCCCTGTCCAGGCGGCAGAACGTTTGGTACAACAATTGGCAGCCAAAGAAAGTGCCATTCATTTGCCGAATGAATTACTGAAAGCCATTTCAGACCGTTACCAGCTGGTCAGCCTGCCGAATCCCACCAATGTGCTGACCCGTCATGCCTTTATGATGAACGGTATGGATAGCGAAGTGGCCGAATTGGCACAAACCTTTAGAACTGAAATTTTAAAAGCCAAGCAATCCAAAGCATCTTAAAAAATAACTCAATAAAAAAAGCCGAGTTCATGGACTCGGCTTTTATTTCTGATTCTATGCTGAAGTACCACTGTGCCCTGCAGAAATCTCCTGATCATTCTTCTATTTTATCTGTCCTGCTTGCCCAATAACTGGCTAATGCAGGACCCGAAATGTTATGCCATAAACTAAAGATGGCACTTGGTACCGCCGTAATCGGTGAGGCTGCAAAATGTACCGCAGCCAAGGCCACGCCCAGACCCGAGTTTTGCATGCCGACTTCTACCGCAACGGCTTTACAGTCTGCATAAGGCAGTTTAAACAGGCGGCTTGCCCAAAAACCCAGCAAATAACCTAAACCATTGTGCAAGGCCACTACCCCCAGAATCAATAAGCCGGATTGCAAAATTTGGGTCTTACTGCCTGCAATAATTGCCGCCACAATGGCCACAATCGCCACCACTGAAATTAAGGGCATCACCTGAATATAAGAGTCCACTTTTGACTTCAGGACAGCCCGAACAATTAAACCCAGAATGATTGGAAACAACACCACCTGAAGAATCGAACCCAGCATCGACAGGGCATTTATCTCAATCCACTGGCTGGCCAGAAGATAAAAAATTGCCGGGGTCAATACAGGCGCCAAAAGAGTGGAAACTGAAGTACAGGCCACAGACAAAGCCGTATTCCCTTTGGCCATATAGGTAATCACATTGGAGGCTGTCCCGCCCGGGCAACAGCCCACCAGAATCACGCCTATGGCAATTTCAGGGGGCAACTGAAACAGTTGACATAAGCCATAGGCCAGTCCCGGCATGACAATAAATTGGGCAGCTACCCCGATCACTACGGCTTTAGGACTGTGCAGCACCCCTTTAAAATCATCGACTGTCATGGTCATGCCCATATACCGAACATGATGATTCCCAGCATCCAGGCGATATAGGCTTTCAGCCAGACAAAGGCTTCCGGGAAAATTAAAGCAATACCGGCAAATAGTACGACCCATAGGGCAAAGGTTTTCTGAATAAATTGCGTAAAGCGCAAGAAATAAGGCATGAAGATTAATCCCCCGATATTTATTCCGGTATCTAACCGATGCAGGAGCTTTTACCATATTCAGCAGCAAAAACGGATATTTTCCCGGATTAAACTGTCGATGCTGCCTGTGGCTGAATAATATCTTTAACCAGAATACGCTTTACTCCGGCTGCCAGCATGTCTTGCCAGGCATGTTGCAATGAACCGTGTAAATCAATGCCCTTGGTGGCATCGGAAATTACATAGGTTTTTAATCCCAGTCTGCTGGCATCTATTGCCGTCCAGGCCACACAAAAATCAGTGGCAATGCCGACAATAAAAACGCTATCAATGCCGCGTTCTTTTAAATAGCCGGCCAAACCGGTTGTGGTTTTTTGATCTGCTTCCAAAAAGGCTGAATAGCTGTCGATATGGGCATGCGCGCCCTTGCGGATAACCAGTTGTGCCTTCGGTAAATGGAGGTCAGGATGGAGTTCTGCATCAGCAGTACCTTGTACGCAATGTGTAGGCCACAGCACCTGAGTGCCATAATCCAGTTCAATCGTTTCAAACGGTTGCTTTGCTGGATGATTTTCAGCAAATGACACATGATTCTGTGGATGCCAGTCCTGGGTAATGACAATATTGTCAAAATGCTGCCCCAATTGGTTAATGTTCGGAATAATCTGATCCGCATTGGCCACAGCCAAGTTGCCACCGGGGGTAAAACCATTTTGTACATCTACAACAATCAAAGCCGCATTCTGCATTATTTTCATCCCTTGCAATCTGAGTTTGCGAGCAAGCATAGCCTAAAAGCGGAGCAGATTTTTAGCCTTGGGGCTAAAAATAGCATGACTGCCGGTTCGGATAAAAATCATCAGCTGACTTGGCTTGTTCAAAGCGAGTAGTGAAACAGGGAGCCATTCTTGCTGCCTTATCCAGAGCGGGCATGAAAACAAAAAAGCCTGCAAATGCAGGCTTTTTGAAATGTTTTTATCTTTACACTTTGGTGCGGTTGACCAGAATCAGCATACATACTGCCGAGATAATGATACATGGAATCGCTGCGGTAATAACGCCTGCTGCACCGAAGCCTGCAGTCAGTAACTGACCTGCAATGACAGGACCCAGCATTGCGCCAATACGGCCTACTGCAGAAGCAACACCTACACCGGTACCACGTACTTCGGTTGGATACACGATACTACCGAAAGCGTACAGTACACCCTGACAGCCGATTACGAAGGCACCCGCCAATGCTGCAGCCATATACATCTGGTTCAGCGAGTTTGCACCGTTTAATGCCAATAGGCCTGCCAAAATACCGCCGTACATCAACAGAATCACGTAGGCTTTTTTCCAGCGGTCAGTCAACATACCCAGAATAATCGTACCGATGGTCGCAGTCACCATGAAGTAGAACTGTGCAGTTGAACCGTCTTTACGGGTAAAGCCCAATTCCATAAACAATGATGGCAACCAGCTCAGCATGATGTAAACCACCATCAGCGTGAAGAAGTAGCTCACCCAGATACAGATTGTGCGTAACAGGTTATCGGAGTTAAACAGATCCTTGAATGAACCTTGCGGTGCAGCAGCAAGTTCAGCAGCGGTTTTGTTCTGTGCTTTCAGGTATTCTTTCGATTCAGGCAGGAATACCATCATCAGTGGAATCACGAAAATCGGCAATAAACCGCCCAAGTAGAACACATTCTTCCAGTTCGCACCGAATTCAGTGGCGGCAATTAAAGACAAAATTGCTGCACCGACCGGCATACCACAGTACATCAGGCCCACGGCACGACCACGGTTTTTTGGAGACACGGCTTCTGATGCCAGCGTGATCAGAATTGGCATCGCACCACCCAGACCGGCACCCGCCAGGAAACGCACGGCCAGCAACGTGTTAAAGCTGTTCACCCAAACCGTACATAAAGTAAATACGGCAAATGTTGCTGTCGACCAGATCAACACTTTTTTACGACCAATCCGGTCAGCGAGTCGGCCACCGATCAGTGCACCTGGTAATAACCCCAGAATCCCTGCACTAAAAAACACACCCAACTGAGAGCTGTCGAGACCAAAATGTTCACGAATACCTGCAGCGGCGATGCCGGCTGCCTGAATATCCAGACCTTCAATCACAGCAATCAGAAAACAGATCGCTACCGTGACGATGGCATGCTTATTATCTGATTTTTCCATTGGATTATCCTTGTTCAATCAGCGTTACTAAAAAGAAGGCCATCATCCATGAGTCTGGACATTCAAATAACTACCAATAAGTGGAAGAATCTACAGTTTATTGACAAAAATACGGGAAATTTAAAACTTTTCGATACCAACACACATAGTCGCAAAAGCACTTAATCAAGTTTAATCCACACACAAAAAATCAACATGCCCCTTATCATTTCAATTCTGAAAATCATCTTATGCGAAAAGAGTTAAAATAGATTAATAGTTTTTATTAATTATTCTGGTAGTTTTGAATAATTATTTTGATAGATTAAATGCCTATTTTATATAGCTTTAAAGTCTATACTGATCTTTAATAAATCTTAAATTCTGAGGTTTTTACCCGGAATTGGCGAGTTGATTGGGCTCAGTATAGTTTTTTGAAATATAAGTCGCAATTTTTACAGTCCAAAAAAGTGATCTTGAGCGATTAAAGCGGATAAGCATTTCAGGACATATCCATTTAAAAAATTATCTGGCTTTTTAATTGTTAGATTTTTCACTTGCTTTTCATAAAGTTTTTAGATGGTTTGACTAAAGCATATTGTTCTTCACCACTTGTTCGTTCATAATTTGCATAAGCATTATTCAATTGCATTGAATTTGCTATAAATCAAAATACGTAACCATCCAAATTGATGTTTTTCTACCTGAGCGGATGGCCAAATAGGATAATTTTTTAAAATGACTCAGCAAGCACAGATCATTCAAGGTTCAATTGTCGCAATCGTCACCCCGATGTTTGAAGATGGCAGCGTAGATTGGAAGGGTCTAGAAAAGCTGGTTGAGTGGCATATAGAACAAGGCACCAACAGTATTGTGGCTGTAGGGACCACAGGCGAAGCATCAACTCTAAGCATGGCCGAACATACCCGGGTGATTAAAGAAATCATCCGTGTAGCCAACAAACGCATTCCGATTATTGCCGGCACCGGTGCAAACTCGACCCATGAAGCCATTGAGCTCACCAGAGAAGCAAAAGAGCTCGGTGCAGATGCCGCATTACTGGTTACGCCTTATTACAACAAGCCTACCCAGGAAGGTTTATATCAGCACTACAAAGCGATTGCTGAAGCCGTTGATTTGCCGCAAATTCTGTATAACGTCCCGGGCCGTACCGGCGTGGACATGCTGAATGAGACCGTGATCCGTCTGGCTGACATTCCGCAAATTGTCGGCATTAAAGATGCGACTGGCGACGTTGCTCGTGGTAAAGAACTTATTGAAGGATTAGCCGGCAAAGACATGACGGTTTATTCTGGCGATGATGCTACAGCATACCAGCTCATGGGTGTGGGTGCCAAAGGCAATATTTCTGTCACTGCCAATGTCGCGCCGAAGGAAATGAGCCTGATCTGTGCTGCTGCACTTGCAGGTGATGCAGAAGGTGCTGAAGCTTTAAATAATAAAGTTGCAAATTTACACAATATTTTATTTTGTGAATCTAACCCAATTCCTGTGAAATGGGCACTCCATGAAATGGGCTTAATTGGTACCGGTATTCGCTTACCATTAACTCCTCTTGCAGAACAATATCGTACCCCATTGCGTGAAGCACTCAGCGCTGCGGGTGTCATTAAATAAAGAGCACAACACTATGCAATTACGTTTCGGTTTAACCCTTGCACTTTCAGCATTCAGTTTAGCGGGTTGTAGTTCAATGGGAATCAGCAATGGTTCACTGGACTATAAAAATACAACAACCCTTGAGCCTCTGAAATATCCTGAAGGTTCAATGGTTCGCCCGGCAACGCCGTTGTATCCTGCCCCAACAATTGACCCGCTGGCGATTGAGCATGCACCACAGCTTGAAAACAAGCGTGGTAACCGCTTTGCTCTGCCCCGTCCTGACAAGGCTCAGGAGAATACTGCAGCTGATACTCAACAGGACAGCACAAATATCGGTCGTCCACAGCTGGTTCGTGATGGAAACCAAAATCCACTGCTCAAAATAGACGGAAATTCTGCTACAATTTGGCAGTACACACTTGCCACCCTCAGCAGCCTCAACCATAGCATTGTTGGTCAAAGCAAAAATCGTTACGAAGTAACCATTAAGATTGATCAGCAGATTTATGTATTAAGACTAAGCTCTGTAGGCACAAGTAACAACCTAGCTGTATTCAATGCCGATAACAGCTTTGCAGACAAAGAAAAAGCTGCAGAACTGTTAACCCAGATTTACCAAAATTGGCCAGCCTAGTCGTACTAGGCATTTTTTTTTGAAAAAGGTTCCCCCATGTTGAAACAAACCTTGCTCTATACTGGTAAAGCCAAATCTGTTTATGAAACAGACAGTGCAGATCACCTTATCCTGGTTTTCCGTGACGATGCTTCTGCATTTAACGGCGAAAAAATCGAACAGCTGGATCGTAAAGGCAAGGTGAACAACCGTTTTAACGCCTTCATCATGGAAAAATTGGCTGCTGCCGGCATTGAAACTCACTTTGAAAAACTTCTTTCTCCGACTGAAGTTTTAGTGAAAAAATTAAAAATGATTCCGGTTGAATGTGTAGTGCGTAACTATGCAGCGGGTTCTTTATGCCGTCGCTTAGGTGTAGAAGAAGGGAAAGAACTTGTTCCACCTACTTTCGAATTGTTCTTCAAAGATGATGCGCTTGGCGACCCAATGGTGAACGAATCTCAAGCGATTGCTTTAGGTTGGGCAACTGCTGAGCAACTGGTTCAAATGAAAGAACTCACTTACAAAGTGAACGAAGTGCTTAAAGGTCTGTTCGATGCAGGTAACATGTTACTTGTAGACTTCAAACTTGAATTCGGTGTGTTCCACGACCGTATTGTGCTGGGTGATGAATTCTCTCCAGACGGTTGCCGTTTATGGGACAAAGACACCAAGAAGAAACTCGACAAAGATCGTTTCCGTCAAGGTTTAGGCGGTGTTGTTGAAGCTTATGAAGAAGTTGCTGCACGTTTGGGTATCGACCTTTCTGATATCTAATTCGTTCATCGAATTTTAAAAAACCGGGCTAAACTGCCCGGTTTTTTATATCTTCAAAAATCGAAAAAACAGATTTAGTTAATAAAAATGATCGTTTTTACAATATTGGTTTTTTTACTTAATCTATCTTACATAGCAGGTAGCAAAAGATTGAAGTCAATGGCTTTATAAACTCCTGCTTAACGACCCAGATTTTTAGTTTACCCTCCAGGATGTATCTCCCCTAAGACATCCTATTTTCAGCCCAATCCGTGCTCTGGATTGGGGTTTTTTTTACTTACTTTACTGCTGTTGTTGCTGTTGCATCCAGCGGCGCTGTTGCAGTTTTTCTCCTTCAACTTCACGCTTGTTCCGTGCAGATTCGTAGAGCTTGGTGCCTTTTAATTCAGGAGGCATATACTCTTGCAGTACGAAATGCTCTGGGTAATTATGCGGATATAAATAATCCACCCCATAACCCTGCTCTTTCATCAATTTGGTTGGGGCATTACGTAAATGTAGCGGCACAGGCAAATTGGCCGTTTTTTCTGCTAAATCTAAGGCCTTATTGATGGCCAGATAAGTGCTGTTACTTTTGGCACTGGTGGCCAAATACACCGCACACTGGCCGAGAATAATACGACACTCCGGCATGCCCACAGCCTGTACCGAGCGGAAACATTCGCCTGCCAGCAGCAAGGCGTTAGGGTTAGAATTGCCAATGTCTTCCGAAGCTGCGATCAGCATACGACGGGCAATAAACACCGGATCTTCTCCACCTTTCAGCATACGCGCCATCCAGTACAAGGTAGCGTCCGGATCACTGCCGCGGATGGATTTAATAAAGGCAGAGACCAGGTCATAATGCTGCTCACCCGATTTGTCATAGCGGGCAATGTTCTGCTGGGCTACTCTCACAACAATGGCATTGCTAATGCTATTTTCTAGTTCCGGTTCAAAGGTACTGGCAATTAAATCTAATAAATTAAGTGCTTTACGTGCATCTCCAGCCGCAAATTGCAGTAATGCTTCGTATTCTTCAATTTGAATATAGCGTTCTTTTAAAAATGCATCTTGCTGAATCGCCTTATTCACCAAGGTCTTAATTGCCTCGTCATCCAGCACATTTAAGGTATACACCTGACAACGCGATAACAAGGCATTGTTCACTTCAAAAGATGGATTTTCTGTGGTCGCTCCAATTAAGGTAATTTTGCCTTTTTCCACCGCATTCAATAAGGCATCTTGCTGTGACTTGTTAAAACGATGAATTTCATCAATAAACACGACCGGGGTCAGTAAATCGCCACTTTCGGCAATTACTTCACGCAGTTCTTTTACTCCGGTATTGAGTGCCGATAAACTGATAAATGGCCGATCTACCGCTTGAGCCAAAAGCAAAGCAATGGTGGTTTTTCCGACTCCCGGTGGTCCCCAAAAAATAATGGAAGGCAAATGTCCCTGATCAATCATCTGACGTAAGGGTGCACCTGCTCCCAAAAGATGATCTTGACCAATAATTTCGGACAAGTCACGTGGGCGAAGGCGTTCAGGGAGTGGAATATGGCTCTCGGACATCTTGTTATTTCTTTGCTGTACTTAAAACAAGTCTACTATGTAATTTTAATATCGCGTATTTCAAATCAAGTGATTTACAAAAAATCATACTGTTATTTTAAAAAAAATATCCATCATCATGATGGATATTTTACGTGAATTACTTTTAAATAGAGTAAAGTGGCTTATCCAAAACAAGCAGGCCATCAGAGATACAAACCGAATCATTCTCCTTTTGTATGTTCACGGATATAATTATTGTGTGAAATAAATCACACTTTTAAGCATTTTGATTATTTAAATGGGTAAGCTTTATGGAATATATTTTCAAAAACAAGCGAAAACCTTTCAGTCAGGATGGCCAAACACCCGATCAGCAGTGCATTAAAACCCCTCAAACTCAATTATCTGCCGAAAACATTATTATCCAAAATATCCTTAATCAATTACCCCAGCTGGTCTGGGTCAAGAACAAACAGAACCAGTATTATTATAATCAGGCAATTTGTGACTACATCGGTAGCCCTGTCAATTTATCGCATAATGATGAATGTCAAAGCTTCATTCATCCTGAAGATTACCCGAACTTTAAGGTACTTTGGCAAAATGCCTTGCACATTCAACAAGGCTTCGAACACGAATGCCGTATTCAACACCATCAACAGGATTACCGGGTTTGCCGGGTTTCCGTTCAACCGGCACAACATTTAGATAATATTGAATGGATGATCACTGCCACAGATATTCATGATCATTATTTAAAGCATAGCGAATTGCATCAGCAAGTGCTTGTACAGGGCAAAATGCTGGATGCCAGCGTAGACTGCATCAAGCTTTTAACACCACAGGGTCAGTTGACCCATATGAACCGTTCCAGTTGTCTCGCCTTAGGCGTACCGGTCAATGAAAATAAGTTGGGTATGTCCTGGTTAAATTTACTGCCCGAATCCATTCAGCATTCGGGACAACACGCATTAAAACAGGCCTCTACGGGAAAAAATGCGCGTTTTGATGGCATCAGCATCATTGCCGGTCAGCCTCCGCAATATTGGGATACCATGTTAACTCCCATACTGAATGAGGATGGTTCGACCCAAAGTATTCTTTGTGTTTCCCGGAATGTCACCCAACAAAAGATGGCGGAAAAAAATCTGCAACAGGTGACTGAACTTGACGAATTGACTGGCTTATATAACCGTCGTGCATTCCATAAAATTTTTAAAAAGACCCTTCAAAATGCCCAGCATCAACAAGAATCTGTTGGTTTTTTGCTGATTGATTTAGACTATTTCAAGCATATCAATGATATCTTGGGTCATAGTGCAGGCGATTATTTAGTCCAGATTCTTGGTCAGCGCTTAAGTGGCTGTTTTAATGAAAAAGTCATGGTGTCACGTCTGGGCGGTGATGAATTTGCGATTATCGTGCCACATCTGCGTGATGAGGCTGAATTGCTGAACATTGCACAAATAGCACGCCAGCAACTGGATAAGCCGATCTGTTATGCCGGGCAATATATTAATGGCGGAATGAGCATCGGTTGTGCCATATACCCGCGTGATGCAAAAAATAGCTCGACCTTGTTACGCTGTGCCGATGTAGCGCTGAATGATCTTAAAATCAGTGGCCGTGGCGGTATTCGAATGTTCACGAGTACCATGTTTAACAGCATCGCCGTCACCACCAAACAGCTTTCGCTGGCGCGGGCAATTATTCAGCACGATAAAATTTTTCCGGTCTACCAGCCCAAGGTCAAGCTCGCAGACGGAACAGTTACCAGTTTTGAAGCGTTGCTGCGCTGGCAGGATGCAGAAGATCAAACCCAGCTCCCCTTGCACATTTCTTGCGCTTTTCAGGATTATGAACTGGCCACGCGAATCAGCGAAATTATTCAGCTCAAAGTCTTTCAGGATATGAGCCAGTGGCAGGAAGCAGGCCTGAAACTGTTACCCATTTCCATCAATGCGGCACCGGTTGAATTCTTAAGGGACAATTATGCAGAAACCCTGTTAAACCGGCTTGCTCAATTTAAGATTCCCCACCCTCTGATTGAAATAGAAATTACCGAACAAAGTCTTTCAGAGCATGGTTCCGACTATGTCATCCGTGCCTTGAACCTGTTAAAACAATCCGGGCTGAAAATTTCACTGGATGATTTTGGGACCGGTCATTCTTCCTTGACCCGATTAAGGGATTATCCGATTGATTGTCTAAAGATTGATCGAAATTTTATTAAAAATATACCGGACAACCCTTCTGATTTGGCAATTGCGAAGGCCATCAGCCAGATCGGCGCAAGCATTGCCTTAGATATCCTGGTCGAAGGCATTGAAAGTTCAGAACAGGTTGAAGTGCTGAAAGCTTGCGACTGTTCTACCGGGCAAGGTTTTTATTTTTATCATCCCCTGATCTTTCAGGAAGCCACCCCCTTATTAAATCCTGTGGCTGATGCCGCTCAGCCCCTCATTTCTTCTGCTTAGCCATTCAAGTTTATTCATGCTTGCAGTCATCCTCTACTTTACAGACTCAGGCAGTGACTTTATTAGCTGTCGAGGATTAAGGTTTTCAGGTGATTTCAGCCGAAGCTGACAGGAGGATGAACAGGCAATTAACGCACCCAGCGCACAATGTATTCTTCAAGATCGTCTTCATTGACTTGCGTTTCGGAAATACAGCGGCCGGCTGCCGATTTTCTCGCCTTTATCACACTGTCACGTGTTCCGGTATTTAAATAATGCCAGGCAGGTAAAGTCTTACCTTCTTTTAAACGGCGATAAGCACAGCTCGGCGGCAGCCAGTGAATAGTATCTAACTTTTCTGGTGTCAGCTGAATGCAATCCGGCACATGCTCAAGTCGCTGCTCATAATTGCTACAACGTGCAGTCTGGCAGTCTAAAAGTTTGCAAGCCACTTTGGTATAAGCGACTTCTTGCAGGTCTTCATCTTCCAGCTTGATTAAACAGCAGAGACCACAACCATCACATAATGCCTCCCATTCGGCAGGATTAAGTTCAGTTAAAGCGTATTTTTTCCAGAATTGTGGACGCAATTGTTCAGTCATAACAGTGAGAAATTAAAAGAAGCTGCTTATTATAACGTGTTCAAGTTCACAATGTAGGAATATGATTTTTACTTCAAATCATATATTTGCTGTCAAAGTGAACATTTTTTAAACATAAGCATAACACTGTTGGAAATTATCCCCCCCTATACTGAATCTACTTTGAAAATAACAACACATGGAGAAAGCTTATGTTCCGTTGGGCGATTATTTTTGCAGTGATTGCACTGATTGCGAGTCTACTCGGTTTTGCTGGCGTCGCAGGATTATCGAAGGATTTTGCAATTATTTTACTCGTCATTGCCGTTATTCTGGCAATCGTCGGCTTCCTCTCTCGTGGAAGGGTTTAGTTGAATAACCTCTGTTAAAAACATCTCACTTAATCAAAAAAAGAGCCTGTTCAGGCTCTTTTTTATATCCGGTTTTTTTGATTCAGCTTTCCATCATCTACCTCTCAAAAGAACCGAATCAAAGTTAGCTATCTTTTTATCTAACTTATCTGGCTGTGGAGAGTTGTAAGCTCAAAATTAAGGGCGTAAGTGACGGGGTCTAAAACCTGTGGCCAATAAACCAATGGCATAAGCCACCACACCGGCGACACATAAACCGATCACTTCCAGAATCCGCATCCACTGCGATACATCTCCATTGTACAAGGTCAAGCCATACCACAGTGCAGCAACCATCGCGGCATTGGCAATCGCATATTGCAGAAACAGCTTTTTCCAGTGTCCGGCAAAGCGGAAAATATTGCGTTTATGCAAATAGAAATACAGCATGCCGGCATTGACCAGTGCCGAACCGGAAGAAGCCAGGGCCAAAGCCATATGCTCTGCATGCCAGTCAATCAGCTTAAAGAAACCAATAAACACCACGTTTAAAATGGCATTCGCGGCTACCGCCATCAGGCCCACACGCACCGGCGTTCGGGTATCTTGCTGGGCATAAAAACCTGGGGCAAAGACTTTAATTAACATAAAGGAAATCACCCCGGCACTCATACATTGCAGGGCTAAAGCCGTCATTTGCGTATCTTCAAAGGTAAATTGCCCACGCTGGAACAAAGCTTGAATAATTGGCGTAGACAGCATAAATAAGGCAATACTGGCAGGAATACCGACCAGCATGATCACCTTGGCAGCCCAGTCAATCATGCTGCGGAACTTGGCCTGATCCTGTTCGGCATGACGTGCAGACAGCGAAGGTAAAATCACGGTACCAATCGCCACACCAATTAAACCTAAAGGCAATTCCGTCATCCGCTCGGCACTGTATAACCACGATACCGAACCATCCTGCATGAAGGATGCCCAAATGGTATTCAACAGCAGGTTAATTTGCGTGACCGAAACACCAAACAGTGCCGGGAGCATCAATTTCATGATGCGTTCCACACCTTCGTGCTTGAAATCCACTTTAGGTGGAATTAGCAGTTTTTTGCGCCACAGCTCTGGAATCTGAATCACCAGCTGCAAGATACCGGCAATCACCACCGCCCAGCCGAGTGCCATAATCGGTTCGGCCATATAGGGCGTGAGCCACCACGCACCTGCAATCATGGTGATATTCAATAACACCGGTGAAAATGCCGGAGTTGAAAAAGAACCGTAACTGTTCAGGATACTGCTGGCAAAAGCCGTTAACGACATAAACAGCAGATAGGGAATGGTCAGGCGGAACATGTCCGTCGCCAGGGCAAATTTTTCCGGGTCGTCATGGAAACCGGGTGCATAGATATATAGCACGGCCGGCGCTGCAATCATGGCAATAAAGGTGAGGGCAGTCATAAAGGTGGCCAGACAGCCAAAGACCCGACTAATCAGAATTTGCACTTCTGCATGAGTGCGCGTGGTTTTATATTCGGTTAGAACCGGAATAAACGCTTGCGAGAATGCCCCTTCGGCAAATAAGCGCCTGAAAAAGTTCGGAATACGAAAGGCCACCACAAAGGTATCGAAATCTTTACCCGCACCAAACACATTCAGCAACACCACATCTCGGACCAAGCCCAGCACCCGAGACAACATGGTCATTGTACTAACAATAAAGGTCGATCGCCAAAGCGCCATCGTAACCACCCAGTGAAAAAATTAAGTCGCTATTGTAATGAAACTCCACAGGGAATTTCGTTGTTTAATCATAAAACCCATTCATTCTTGATGGATTTTATGCTGCTGCAATAATGTTCTGAATTTGACCCAGTCAAAAAATGGGCCCGGATCGGTTTTACGTCCAGGCGCAATGTCCGAGTGGCCAGCCAAATGTTGTAAAATTTTTGGATAAGCCGCCTGCAATGCAGCCGTCACTTGCGCCAGCACTGCATATTGAATCTCGTCAAAAGGCAAATCATCACTGCCTTCCAGTTCAATGCCAATGGAATAGTCATTACATTCTTTTTTGCCCAGGTAAGTGGAACGTCCGGCATGCCAGGCCCGATCATTGAAGTTCACGAATTGCAGCACTTCCCCACTGCGTAAAATCAGCAGATGCGCAGAAACCTGCATGCCTTCAATGCTTTGAAAATAAAGATGCTGTGACCAGTCCAGCTGGTTCTGAAAAAACTGTTCAATATATCCCCCACCAAACTGTGACGGTGGCAGACTGATGTTATGTACCACCACCAGTTGAATTTCAGTCTGTTCGGGACGCTGATTATAATTGGGGGAAGCCACTTGCCTGGCACCGATTAACTGACCGTCGATGACCTGAAAAAAGGGTGCCTGTTGCATATGCCGATCCTGAGTCCTGTTCACATAAGCTGATGATTTTAGCGCAATCCTAAAACTTTAAACTTAAAATCTCAAATTCCCCAGATAAAATTGCTGCAAAAAAACAGTTCTTTTAAATGAACAGTGCTAAAATAACGCGCAACTTTCATGGGTTAAAAAAGATACGGAAATACTGATGAGCATATCTCAATCTTTGCTTGAACAATCAATCGAAATCAACATTCAGCAAGCATTACAAGAAGATATTGGCGAAGGTGATATCACCGCTTTATTAACCCCTGAAGATGAACAGGCTACAGCAACCATCATTAGCCGTGAAGACATGGTGCTGGCCGGTCAGCCTTGGGTCAATGCCCTGATTCAGGCCTATGATCCAAAAGTACAGGTGACCTGGCTAAAAAATGATGGTGACCGCGTAAACGCCAATGAAGCCTTTTTAAAACTGGCCGGCTCTGCACGCAGCCTGCTCACGGTGGAACGCCCTGCCCTCAACTTTGTGCAAACCCTTTCTGCGGTTGCGACCAAAACTGCTTTATATGTTAAAGAACTTGACGGCTTGAATACCAAATTGCTGGATACCCGTAAAACCTTGCCGGGCTTACGTATTGCACAAAAATATGCCGTGGCGATTGGTGGCGGTCAGAACCATCGCCTCGGTTTATTCGATGCCTTCTTAATTAAAGAAAACCACATTATGGCAGCAGGTGGTATTGCGCAGGCGATAGCCAAAGCACATAACATCGCACCGGGTAAACCGGTAGAAGTGGAAGTGGAAACCTGGGATGAGCTGAACCAGGCTTTAGAAGCAAAAGCGGATATCGTGATGCTGGATAACTTTAGCCAACAGCAAATGATTGATGCGGTGAAGCATGTTGCCGGTCGTTGCAAGCTGGAAGCATCTGGCAATATTACCATTGCAAACTTACGTGAAGTGGCAACGTCAGGTGTGGACTATATTTCGATGGGTGTGTTGACCAAAGACGTGAAAGCCGTGGATTTATCCATGCGTTTTAATGCTTGATCTCCCCCGCTCAACTCAATAAAGATTGAGTAAATAAAAAACGCACCGATGGGTGCGTTTTTTATTGCTGAGATGTTTAAACTAACAACTTACCAGCCTAAAGCTTCTTGCTGTTTTTTAATGAGTTCCTGGATGCCTTTTTCTGCCAATTCCAGCATTTCGTTACATTGCGCACGGGTAAATGGCTTGTCTTCAGCCGTCCCCTGCAGCTCGATAAACTCGCCTGCCTGAGTCATCACCACGTTTAAGTCAGTTTGGCAGTTTGAATCTTCTTCATAACACAGATCCAGTAAGGCTTTGTCCTGATACATGCCGACAGAAATCGCGGCCACCAGACCTTTCAACGGATCTTGCTTAATTTTCTTGGTTTCAAGCAATACATTCATGGCATCGACTAAAGCCACTGCTGCACCGGTAATAGAGGCTGTACGGGTACCGCCATCCGCCTGAATCACATCACAGTCGATGGTAATGGTGTTTTCACCCAGTTTTTTCAAATCGACCATGGCACGCAGGCTACGACCAATCAGACGCTGGATTTCCTGAGTACGGCCACTTTGTTTACCACGCGCGGCTTCACGGTCACTACGGGTATGGGTAGAACGTGGCAACATGCCGTATTCCGCAGTCACCCAGCCTTGTCCTTTCCCTTTCAAGAAACGCGGTACCGAATTATCAATACTTGCGGTACAAAGAACTTTAGTATGACCAAATTCAATCAACACTGAACCTTCCGCATAACGTGTATAGTTACGGGTAATTTTTACCTCACGTAATTGATCTAATGTACGTTGGTCGATACGCATAATGAGTCCTTGTTTTGGCTAAAATTCATTGCGGCCTAGTATAACAGAAGCGGGCTCTCAGGTTTTGCCCGGAGATTCTCCATTGGCAAAAACCATCAAGCCCAGACGCGTCCATTTAAGCTCTCATGAAATTCGCTACCTGCCCTGCATGTCCTTAAGCTTGTGAGGGAATATTAAAAGCCCAATAAGCCTTTTAATTTCTGTTTGGATTGTTCAAGGGTTGAGGTCCATGAATTTGGCAATGAGCATTTGGCCAAACGTACCCAGACACTGCCGAACTGTTTAAAAAAGCTGGCTTCGTTATAATGAATGCCATATTCATCACATAAGGCACGAATTTTAGGCGCCACTTCTGCGTAACGGTTTGCCGGCATATCCGGGAACAAATGATGTTCAATTTGATGACTCAAATTACCGCTTAAAATGTGCAGCCATTCTGTGCCGCTAAAATTGCTCGATCCACGAATCTGACGTAAGTACCATTCGGCGCGGGTTTCATTTTCAGTATTGTCCGGTTCAAAGGTTTCAGCATCTTCCGTGAAATGTCCATTGAAAATCACTGCGGATGCCCAGAGGCTCCGAATGACATTGGCCACGGCATTGCCGGCAAAGACCGGCAGTGCATTCGGACCTGCAATTAACGGGAAAAATACATAATCTTTGGCAATCTGACGGGTGGCTTTTTTACGGAATTTTGCCGACTCTTTCCACACCTCTTTCCAGGTTTTTGTTTTATAAACCAGCACATCTTCCAGATGTAAACCCTGTACGCCGACATACCATTCAAAGAACAGCATGAGCTGAATGGTTAAAGGAATATTAAATAAAAAACGCGGTTCCCATTTTTGCGATTCACTGACCCGAATCAGGCCATAACCCACATCATGGTCTTTGCCAATAATATTGGTATAGGTATGGTGGATATAATTGTGGGTGTATTTCCAGTCATCTCCGGTTGCCATGGTATCCCAGTCATAATTGGCACCGTTCAGATTCGGGTCGTTCAGCCAGTCAAACTGACCGTGCATCACGTTATGGCCCAGCTCCATATTTTCCACAATTTTGGAAATACCCAACAAGCCTGTGCCCAATAACCAGACTGGCGGAATCCAGCCGCCAAACATCAACATGCCACGGGAGGCAATTTCGCTATAACGGACAAAATCGCGGATTTTATAAATATATTCGGCATCTTTTTCGCCAATATTGTCCATCACTTCACGGCGAATGGCATCGACTTTTTCACCAAATTCGGCAATTTGTTCAGGGCTTAAATATTTTGATTTACTGTTTTCTTGAAACTTCACTGACATATTCATTGTTTTTCTCCTGAGTGAGCATCTAACCCTGTTTTTAAAAGTGCGATCACTCACTAAACGGCGCTATTAAAGCGTTTTTATTTTTTAAAGGTTAATCACTACCGGACTCACGGCCTGGCTAATACATAACTTGATCTGGGTATTGCTATCGTGGTCGATTTCACCGGTCAGCAGGTTTTTGGTCGAACCACTGACTTTGGTACAGGTACAGGTATTGCAGATACCCATACGGCAACCATGTGCGGGTCTTAATCCCGCCTGTTCGGCACTTTCCAGCAAATTGGTTTTGGCTTCAAACTGTTGTTGAGCACGTAAAAACACCACAGGTTGCACTGCTGCATTTTCATCAACCACGACCTGGAAATATTCCTGTTTAAGTCTGTCGGCAATTCCTAGCTGTCGATAAATCTGGTTCAGACTCTGCATCATGCCTTGGGCACCACAGGCATAACTTTGACGTTGCTGAAAATCCGGCACGGTACTTTCAAGCAGTTCTGCGGTTAAATGTTGCTTATGTGCCAGAGTATTAAAATGATGATATTTAAACTGAGGATGTTGCTCGGCGAATTGCTGCAATTCATTATGAAAAGCATCATCACGCGTGAAATAAATCAGATCAATCTGGCTGACTTGTTGACGAATCGCCTGGTGCAATAAGGCATAAATAGCGGTGATGCCACTTCCAGAAGCCAACAACAGAATAGGCGCCTGAGATGAACTTAAAGTGAAATCACCTTGAGCCTGAGAGATTTCCACCACGCTGCCCGCCGTCAAACGGGTTAAAGCATTGGACACTTTGCCCTGACGTTTCACTGCAATCACGACATGACCGTTTGCGGCAATTTTGACAATGGAATAACTGCGTTGCTCATGCACACCTGCAATCATGACAGTCACTAAAATACTTTGTCCGGCACGAAAAGCGTCAGCGCGAAAATTATGATTCGGCTGCAACTCAATTTGATAAAAATCGGAACTGAGCATGTGTACATCAACAATGCTGGCTTTGACTTTTTTCCAGGCCCATACCGGATTGATTTTTTCGGCAATAAAATCGACAAAATCTTCTCGAATCCATTGCGGCTGATATTGCATCACATGACTCATATGACGTTCCTCTTTTATTGCTGGCTATTTATTTGAGTGAACAGGTGTTCTTACAGTGAACACTTGTACACTATAAGGATTTTTCAATTCAGTCAACACCTGTTCACTGACATTCATCGTTTATTTTGTTTTTTTTTGATAGACTTCATGCAGAATTTTTTTAGAGTAGTCGAATGTCGATACGGGATGAGCGTAAACAGCAGAGCCGCCAAGCACTTTTAGATGCCGCGCTGGCTTTAAGCACGTCTGGGCGTTCTTTTAGCAGCATCAGTTTGCGTGAAATCGCACGTCATGTCGGCTTGGTGCCGACGGCGTTCTATCGTCATTTTCAGGACATGAACGAGCTGGGACTGGAACTGGTCGATCAGGTTGCCATGCATTTAAAAGGCATTTTGCATCAGCTGGGACAGGCCTATATCTATCAACCGAATACCAAAACCGAAATCAGCCTGGACCTGTTTTTTCAGGCGGTTGAACATCATCCTGAACCTTGGGTCTTTATGATTGCCGAGCGTTGGGGTGGCTCAGAAGTGATCCGCCATGCCATTGCACGGGAAATTAATTTTTTAATTGAAGACCTGGCCAACGATTTGGGTCAAGTTAAGACCATGCAGCACATTGGTAATGCCCAAGACCTGCAAGTATTTTCCAATATTTTAATTAACTTGTCTTTTACCTGGGCCATGACCTGGATGGACATTAGCCGGAAATTTCAGGGTCCGGAACGGTCAACACAGCAAAACCAGTTTAAGCTGCAAACCATGACTCAAGTGCATTTGATTTTCCGTGGCATCTCCAACTGGGACCCATCCAAAGATTCTGCCTCTTCATAATTGAAGACTAGCCGATATAAAAAACCGCCATAATGGCTAATGCCAGTCAGTTAACAAACTGACTGGCATTTTCTTTTTTAAATTCATGATTGTATTTAATATGTGGGAAAGTCATCTGCAACTGTTTGAGGCAGGACTACATAAAAAAATGATTGTTTCTGCGACAGATTTGCTAGTTGATAGTGGCTGACGAGTTTTGCGGTGAGGAGCATTGCTCCGCAAGATGCCTTTGGTCTTACGAAGCAGTGCTTCTCAGGGCGAAACCAAAGTAACAAATGAGCTGCAAAAGTTTGATTTAAAACGGTAAGACTCCGTCATGAATTACTAAAAATTAAGGAGTTTATTTCTAAACTCCTTAACTGATCAGCATTAACCATGATTGCGGTTTTTTTAGAGCTTGTTGCTTATTTGGCTTTACGCTCTTTTTCGACCAGGTAGCTGATCACTTGCGTCACTTTGGCATCTTCACCTTGTACCACATATTTACCATTGACCACGACCGCAGGCACACCGCTCAATTGATATTGCTGTGCCAATTGCTTGGCTTGTGCCACTTTTGAGGTAATTGCGAATGAATTAAACATGCTGTTAAATTTGGCTTCAGGAACACCATATTTTACAAAGAATTTGGCTTGTGAGTTTTGATCAAAAATCTGCTGGCCATTGGCATGAATGGCATGGAATAAAGGCAGGTGAGTTTTCTTGCGCACGCCTAATGCTTCAGACACGAAGTAGCCACGTGCGCCTTGTTCCCAAACCGGATTCATGGCAGCCGGAGTACGCACAAAGTTGACATCTTTAGGCATTTTTTTCAGCCAGGTCTGCATATGTGGCTCTAAGCGATAGCAGTGCGGGCAGCCGTACCAGAAGAATTCGCGCACTTCAATTTTTCCAGGTACCTGAACTTTACCCGGGTTGGCCACCACGGTGTAATCTTTACCTGCAACAAAATTTGCTGCCATTGCAGTGCCGGATAAGGCAAAAATAGCCGTCGCTACGCTACCTAAAAGAAATTTTTTCATTGACCTTATTGTCCTCTAAATCATTATGCTTAATTTATGCGATCACTATAAATCAATTATGCCGATTTCGTTTTCATTCTGTGAACTTTTTTACGGCATTTATCGCTTTTTTTAGAATTAACGCTACACTAAGCTTCTGTAACTTTTTTAAATTATAACGACTTGATTAAGGTGATACCGATGTCGCAATTGAATGTTGATCCACAAGAAATTGCCAAATTTGAAGCATTCGCTGCCATATGGTGGGATCAGCATTCTGAGTTCCGCCCCTTGCATATGATCAATCCGCTGCGTTTAAACTGGATTGATGAGCATGCTGGCGGTCTCAGCGGTAAAAAAGTGCTCGATGTCGGTTGCGGTGGCGGTATTCTGTCGGAAAGCATGGCGCGTCGTGGCGCCGATGTTTTGGGCATCGACATGGGTGAAGCACCGTTAAATGTGGCACGCATTCATGCCGAACAGGAAGGCGTACAGAATATTCAATATCGCCAGGTTCCAGTAGAGCAGTTGGCACAAGAACAGGCTGGACAATATGACGTGGTCACCTGTATGGAAATGCTGGAACATGTACCCGATCCGGCATCGATTATCCAGGCCTGCCAGACCTTGGTCAAACCGGGTGGTCACGTATTCTTCTCGACCATTAACCGTAATCCGAAATCCTATCTGTTTGCCATTATTGGTGCAGAATATGTCCTGCGTATGCTGGCCAAAGGCACACATGATTACAGCAAGTTTATTAAACCTTCCGAGCTGGCACATGATATCCGTGCGGCAAATCTGAAACTGAAAGACATGACCGGCCTGCATTACAACCCGCTCACCAAACGTTACTGGCTGGCACCGAATGTCGATGTGAACTACATGGTTCACACGGTAAAAGAAGGTGCCTGATGAAAGCTGTACTGTTTGACCTGGATGGCACCCTGATTGACACGGCGGCCGACTTCATTCGCATTATTCAGGACATGTGCCGCGATAAACCCTGTGACATCGTGGCGGCTGATTTAATTCGTACCCAGGTGTCTGAAGGCGC
Source organism: Acinetobacter sp. T_3_1 (assembly GCF_025377055.1). Classification (NCBI taxonomy): domain Bacteria; kingdom Pseudomonadati; phylum Pseudomonadota; class Gammaproteobacteria; order Moraxellales; family Moraxellaceae; genus Acinetobacter; species Acinetobacter sp. T_3_1. The sequence continues at coordinate 29,061 of NZ_JACHVD010000018.1, forward strand.
ACGCGCCATGGTGAAACTGGTCTATCCAGAACTGGAAGTCGACGACCCTGTTTTCCTTGCACATCGCCAGCGCTTTCTGGATTTGTATGGCGAAGATATTGCGGTAGAGACTGACCTGTTTGAAGGCATGTATCCCTTACTGGAGCAACTGGAAAGTCAGAATATTCCCTGGGGAATTGTCACCAACAAGCCACGCTGGCTCAGTGAATCCTTGCTTCAGGCACTGAATTTGACTGAACGCTGTGCGGTTCTGGTTTGCCCGGAAGATGTCAGCAACACCAAGCCCGATCCGGAACCGATGTATCTGGCAGCCAGGCAAATTCAGGTCAGAGCTGAAGACTGCATTTATGTCGGTGACCATCCGCGTGACATCGATGCGGGCCGCAATGCCCATATGTACACCATCCTGGCGGGTTATGGCTATTTACCATTGCAACACAAAGATGACTTAACAGCATGGCAGGCGGATTGTATAGTGAAGACAGTTGCAGAATTACATCAAGTGATTAATCAACTAGTCGGCGTAAAACAAGATCATCATTCACTCATTTCATAACGACATAACAATATAAACGAGGAGGTATGCAATGAAATATTCAGAATATCAGCCTCGCCCCGATCTGTTAAAAGATCGCATTATCCTGATTACAGGTGCGGGCGATGGTATTGGCCGTGCGGCTGCAATAAGCTATGCCCTGCATGGTGCCACTGTAGTGCTGCATGGACGCACCCTAAACAAGCTTGAAGTCATCTATGATGAAATTGAAAGCCTGGGTGCGCCACAACCGGCTATTCTGCCTTTGCAGCTCTCCAGCGCCTCTCCTCGTGACTATGAATTGCTGGTCGATACTTTAACGCAACAGTTCGGCCGCCTGGATGGCATTTTGCACAATGCCGGCATATTGGGAGAACGTACCGAACTGGCGCATTACCCGGTGGATACCTGGGATGATGTAATGGCGGTGAATCTGCGTGCTCCCTTTATTTTGACCCAGGAACTGCTGCCCTTACTGGCAAAATCCGAGCATGCTTCGGTGGTATTTGCCAGTTCCGGTGTAGGACGTGAAGCGCGGGAACGCTGGGGCGCTTATTCGGTCTCTAAAATTGCCATTGAAGCGGTGAACCAGATTTTTGCCAAGGAAAATGTCTATCCGAATGTGCGTTTTAACTGCATCAATCCGGGTGCCACCCGGACCGCCATGCGTGCCAAGGCTTATCCTGAGGAAGATCCAAAAACCTTGCCAACACCGGAAAGCATTATGCCGGCTTACCTGTATTTAATGGGAGATGACAGCCTGCATCTGAATGGTCAAAGCATTGATGCCCAAGACTGATCTGTAAAGATGAAAAGGGAGCGAATACCGCTCCTTTTTTATTACAGATGCAAACTGATAAAAAAACTTAAAAAGCAGATTCTGAGTGTTCCAAATGTTAAATCGAATTTTCAAATAAATTTTACAAAAATATTCGTTTTTATAAATAATGAAAATACCGCTATGCTGAACAGCATGAAAAAACCTTCAACATGAGGAAGTGCAACATGGCAGACCAAAAACGTAAAATTGAAACGATTCGTGGTATTGAAAAACTCCAGCTATCAAATACTTTAATCATTGGTCTGGAGGATGCCAAACAGGCAGAAGCCATTGCTGAGGCAGTCAGCTCACTACAAGGTCTGGTTGAACAATGGAACTAAAAGTAAAATGGTATTGGGCAGTCAAACCAGACCAGCTGTGCAGCCAGTTTCTGAGAACATTTTTGAATGAATAAGCGTGATCTCAAAAATTTGATACAAAGTTTTCATCAACACAAAGTTTTTTAGTATTTAATAGCCCTATAAAATTGCTGAAGATTTTTAAATGATGAGATATTTTTCCAGTAATATCCTTATTATCTCTGCATTTTTTAAGAAATGAGTGATTTATCTTCACAGTTTCTCTGCAATTTTTGCGTACATTAGCATCAATGAAATTAATACTTTTTTTATGAGGGCTCAACATGAAAAAGATTTTGACAATTCTGGCAATTTCTTTCAGTGCATTGATGGCAAACAGTATCACTACTGCTGCACCTCATGAAAAACATGATAATCGTGGCTGGGATCAATCCGATCATCCAAAATTCAATAAAGGCCGTGATTTTCGTGAAGATGATAATGATATGCAGGACAAACGCCGTATGCGTGAAGAACGCGGATTTAAGCGTCTCCAACAGCATAAATGGCAACCGGGATATGTGATGCCACAGCATTATCGTGGCAATGGCTACAAGGTGGACTATAAAAGCCATGACCTACCCAAACCGTCGCGTAACCAGCAATGGTACAAAATCAACAATGACTATATTTTAGTGGATACAGACAGCAATAATATTGTACGTATTCAAGGTTTCTAAACGCCGTTTTTAATTCTCCACGCCCAAACTTCAGTTTGGGCTTTTTTTACTTTTATGCTCTTATTTTCAAATTCCCCTTTTTAACGCTATAACTTTCAGACCTTTACAATCTTCTTTTTTTCTCCATCAATTTCACAATTCAACTAAGATTCCAACATCGTTTATCTCTACTTTTCTTCTAATTTTGAATCATCGAAAACATCTTCCTAAATGATTCAGGGTGAAAGTAATGAAAAAAGTTCTGACTACAATTGCGCTTTCTTTATCTGCATTGATGGCAACTTCTGCAATGGCCGCACCGGACCATCGTTATGATGATCATCGTTATAACCATGCCCCATCACATCAGGATAAACGTTGGGATAATAATAACCGTTATGACCACAACCGTTACGACAATAAAAAGCTCAACCCAAGTCGTGACTGGCGTGCTGGCCAGAGTTTCCCACGTTTTTACGACTCATCACGTTATAAAGTCAGCGACCGTGAAGCACGCCGCTTACCAAATGCCAACCGTTATCAACAGTGGTATAAAATCAATGGTGACTATGTGTTAGTGAATGAACGTACCGACCGTATTGTGCGCATCATCAACTAAAACGGCCTAAGTTTCCTCTTCCCTAAAAAAAACACCTGAACTCCATTCAGGTGTTTTTTTATTTTTTAGCTTCCCCCCAGTCATTTTTTGATTAGAATCAAGGAAAGAAATTTTTTAATTTTGAGATAGGTATGCAAACGAATTCATCTGAAACTTCACAAAGCACAAATTTGCAATATGTGCATTGGTTTCGACATTCTGCGCCCTATATCAATGCCCATCGCAACAAAACCTTTGTCATCATGTTTGATGGTGAAGCGGTACAGCATGAAAATTTCCAGCATATTATTCATGACATTGCCCTGCTGCATTCTTTAGGCATTCGTCTGATTCTGGTACATGGCGCCCGTTCGCAAATCAACCAGAACCTGAAAACCGGCGGTATTCAAACCCCTTTTCATAACCACCGCCGGATTACCACACGAGAATCCTTAAGCTGCGTCATGAATGCGGTGGGGTCTATTCGCCTGCAAATTGAAGCCCTGCTTTCCATGGGACTCGCCAACTCACCCATGTACGGTGCCCGTATTGATGTGATCTCGGGCAATTTTGTCACTGCCAAACCCTATGGCATTCGGGACGGCGTGGATTTCCAGCTGACGGGTGAAGTGCGTACCGTCGATACCGACGCCATTCAGAGACATCTGAAAAACCACAATATTGTGTTGCTGGGTCCAACCGGTTATTCCAACACGGGTGAAGTGTTTAACCTGGTCGCGGAAGAAGTGGCCACCAATACCGCCATTCTGCTAAAAGCCGACAAGCTGATCTTTTTGGGGAAACAGCAAGGTCTGGTCAATGAATTTGGACAATTGCAGCGTGAAATAGCACCGCATCAGCTGGATCGGCAGATCCTGCAATATCAGGATTCTAACCCGGATATTGCCCTGCAATTGCGCGGTGCCAAAAATGCCTCACTGCAAGGGGTACATCGTGTGCATCTGATTTCTTATACTTACGATGGTGCCTTGCTGGAAGAACTGTTTACCCGTGATGGTGCAGGCACCATGATGACCGATGCCCATTATGAAGATGTGCGTACGGCGACCATTCAGGATGTCGGCGGCTTGATGAATCTGCTTCGTCCACTGGAAGCTGAAGGCATTCTGGTGTATCGCTCACGTGAACGATTAGAAAGTGAAATTGAACAGTTTTCCGTGATTGAACGGGATGGCATGATTCTGGCCTGCGCCGCGCTGTACCCTATTCCCACCTCAGCCAATGAAATTAAATCGGCCGAGATTGCCTGTGTCGCGGTCGATCCAACCTATCGCAAATCTAACCGCGGCAGCCAGATTCTGCATTACCTGGAAGACAAGGCCAAAAGCCTGGGCATTCAGCAGCTGTTTGTACTGACCACACGTACTGCACACTGGTTTGTCGAACATGGTTTTGAAGCAGCCAGTGTGGATGACTTGCCCAATGCCCGTCAGGCGCTGTACAACTATCAACGAAATTCCCTGGTCTTTAAAAAGTCACTCTAAAGTGGCTTTTTTTACGCCTGCTATAGCTTTATTTTTTATATCTTTATGATGAAGTTCTTGAAAGTCTTCCTGATTTGTTTATGGCGTTTTTGCATATCCTTATCCATGCTAAAGATTTAGAATTTAAATTATTTAATATCAATATTTTAAAAAAATAAAACTGGATATTAAGTTGTCCTGATAAATCACATTTCTGCATAAGTTTTTCTTTTTTTTATTTATCTTTTTTCCTCATTAGAAATTTATCTTTTCTTATTTTTTTCGAAAAAGAAAAGGCTTTAGCGTATGTGTTCAATATTCAACACTTCCTTATTGCGGAGCACACATACATGAGCGCCATTCAAGCAAAATTCTGGGCGAAATCACTGGTCCTTTCTTCAGTAGTTGCTGGCGCAATGATGATGTCAGGTTGCGGAAAAAAAGAAGCTGAAACGGTCACTTTAAATATCGGCTTTCAAAAATATGGCTTGTTACCGATTATTAAAGAACGCGGCACTTTAGAAACGGCATTGAAAGACCAGGGCGTCAATGTGAAATGGGTGGAATTCCCTGCCGGTCCTCAATTACTTGAAGGCTTGAATGTCGGCAGTGTTGTATTAGGCGAAGCAGGTGAAGCGCCGCCAATTTTCGCGCAGGCAGCCAATTCGAATCTGGTTTATATCGCCAACCAGCCGGCAGCGCCTAAAGCTGAAGCCCTGATTGTACAAAAAGATTCAGCCATTCATAGCATCCAGGATTTAAAAGGCAAACGTGTTGCCCTCAATAAAGGCTCAAATGTTCATTATCTACTGTTAAAAGTGTTAGAAGCCAACAAGCTCACTCTAAATGACATCCAGGTGGTGTACTTGCCGCCTTCGGACGCACGCGCTGCCTTTGAACGGGGTGCGGTCGATGCCTGGGTAATTTGGGATCCGTTCTTTGCTGCTGCAGAAAAGCAGATTGGTGCCCGTGTCATTGCCACCGGTGAAAACCTGGTCAGTAACCATCAGTTCTATCTGGCTGACCGCAAATTTGCCGAGCAGCATCCGGATGTGCTGAAAGCGGTCGTGAATGAACTCAACACCACCACCCAATGGGTATCCCAGCATCAGGACGAAGCCGCCAAGCTGCTGGAAAAACCAACAGGACTGTCTAACGAAATCCTGAAAACCTCCATTTCCCGCATGGGCTTTGGGGTACAACCGATTTCTGCTGAAGTGGTGCAAAAGCAGCAATATGTTGCCGATGCCTTTTATAACCAGAAACTGATTCCAAACAAACTCAATATTCAAGCCGCAATTTTAGCGAAGTAAAGCATAGATAAAACTTAGGGGATTTAACATGACTCAGCATCAGCCACACCACAAAGCAAACACATGGTTCAAAACCTCCAGTCATGGCATGAATGCCCTATTGGTTGCTTGCGCGATGTTGGGTTCAAGCGCCACCTGGGCTGTGGATGCTTCAGTAAAACAGCTACGCGTCGGTTATCAAAAATCTTCCGTCAATCTGGTGATTGCGCAGCAACAAAAGCTGTTTGAACAGGAATTTCCTAATGCAAAAATCACTTGGAATGAATTTCCAGGTGGTCCGCAAATCTTAGAAGCCCTGGCGGTCGGTTCGATTGATATCGGTGCCACAGGGGATACGCCGCCTGTGTACGCTCAGGCAGGCAACAAGCCACTGCATTATTTTGCGTATGAAACGGCAAAACCTTTGGCTTCTGCCATTTTGGTGCCAAGCAACTCCAAAATTACCCAGCTCCGCCAGTTGAAGGGCAAACGTATTGGAGTGCATCGCGGTTCAAGCTCGCATTATTTATTGGTGCAGGCAGTACGCAAAGCTGGTTTGCAATGGACAGATGTTCAACCCATCTGGCTCAGCTCGGCTGATGCACGAGCAGCGTTCCAGAAAGGCGCGATTGATGCCTGGGCCATTTGGGATCCGTACTATGCTGCGGCACAACTGGAAGATAAAGCCAAGGTACTGACTACAGGTAAAGGCTTAAGCCCAAATTACACCTTCTATCTGGCTTCAAATGATTTGGTTAAGAATCATCCTCAGGCACTTAAAGGCATTATCCAGCAAGTGAACGTTGCAGATAAATGGGTACAAAACAATAAAGCCGCTACCGCAAGCCTGTTTGCGAAAAGCACAGGTCTGAAACCGGTGGTCAGCCAGACTTTTATCCAGCGCCGTCCGAACCCGTCTGGTGCTGCTCTGCTCAACAAAAAAGTGATTGCCGATCAGCAAGAACTGGCTAACCGTTTTAGCGAACTCAAAATCATTCCGAAATCTATCAATATTCAGCCAGCCGTTTGGGCAGGCAAATAATCTAAGGATCAATGCAATGAAAATTTTCTGGTTTATTCCTACGCATGGTGACAGTCGTTATTTAGGCACAAGCAAAGGCGCTCGTCAGGTCGATCATGCTTATATGAAACAGATTGCGGTCGCGGTAGATAACCTGGGTTATGAAGGCGTACTGATTCCAACCGGCCGTTCATGTGAAGATCCATGGATTACCGCCGCCAGCCTGATCGATGCCACCAAAAACCTGAAATTCCTGGTGGCATTACGTCCAGGCGTGACCACGCCTGCACTGGCTGCGCGTATGGCAGCAACCTTTGACCGTTTGTCTGGCGGTCGCGTTCGGCTGAACCTGGTCACCGGTGGTGATGAGCAAGAGCTGAAAGGTGACGGCGTGTATGAAGATCACGCGACGCGCTATAAAACTGCGGCTGAATACACCACCATCTGGCGTGAAATTTTAAAACGTTCACATACTGGTGAAAGCTTCACTTTCCACGGTGAACATTTAAGTGTCGATGATGCAAAACTGCTTTATCCACCGGTACAGCAGCCTTATCCACCGCTTTGGTTTGGCGGTTCTTCCGATGCAGCCGTGGAATTGGCCACCGACCAGGTCGATACTTACCTGACTTGGGGTGAGCCACCAGCAGCCGTAAAAGAAAAAATTGAAAATGTCAGAGCCAAAGCTGCCGCCAAAGGCCGTAGTTTAAGTTACGGTATCCGTTTACACGTGATCGTGCGTGAAACCAATGCACAGGCATGGGCTGCTGCTGAAGAGCTGATTCAATATGTGGATGATGCCACCATTGCGGCTGCACAACAAAAATTCAAGCAGATGGATTCCGTCGGTCAACGCCGTATGGCTGAACTGCACAACGGTGACCGTACTAAACTTGAAGTATCTCCAAACCTTTGGGCAGGTGTAGGCCTGGTTCGTGGCGGTGCAGGTACGGCACTGGTCGGTGACCCTGAAACTGTGGCTGCACGCATTCAGGAATATGCCGATTTAGGCATTGATACCTTCATTTTCTCAGGCTACCCGCATCTGGAAGAATCCATCCGTTTTGCCGAACTGGTATTCCCGTTGTTGCCTTTAGAAACCCGTAAAAAACTGGCTCAACCGAACTTGACTGGTCCTTTTGGCGAAATCGTGGCAAATAACTATGTTGCTGATGAGGCCAAGAAGGAAGTGAAACATCAGGAGCCGGCTTAATGAACACAAGCATTTCTGCGGGAGCCTTGGAGAAACTCAAGGTTTCACGTGGAACACAATTTGGGCAGCGTTTGCTGCCCTGGTTGTTCCCGATTGCACTGATTGTTATCTGGCAAATTGCCTCCAGTACCGGGCTGTTGGAAAGCCGCATTCTACCTGCACCGACGGCGGTCGTGGCCGCATTCTGGCAGCTGCTGGTCAGTGGTGAACTTTGGCAACACGTCAAGGTGAGTGCCGGACGTGCCCTGCTCGGTTTATTGGTCGGCGGCGGTTTGGGTTTATTACTCGGCCTGCTGAATGGTTCTTCTAAAACCGCCTCTACCCTGCTGGATACCACGTTACAGATGATCCGTAATATTCCGGCTTTGGCCTTAATTCCGCTGGTGATTTTATGGTTCGGCATTGATGAATCTGCCAAGCTGTTTCTGGTTGCTGTCGGGGTATTCTTTCCGCTTTATATCAATACCTATCATGGCATTCGTTCAGTCGATCCGCAGCTGATCGAGATGGGCAAAAGTTACGGTTTAACGCGCTGGCAGTTGTATAAAGAAATTATTTTACCGGGTGCGATGCCGTCGATTCTGGTCGGTTTACGCTTTGCACTGGGTCTGGTCTGGGTGCTGCTGATTGTGGCCGAAACCATTTCTGCACAATCCGGCATTGGTTATATGACCATGAATGCGCGTGAGTTTTTACAAACTGACGTGGTCTTGGTAGGGATTTTACTGTATGCCCTGCTGGGCAAACTGGCCGATGTATTGGCCGTCGCTTTAGAAAAATACCTGCTGCGTTGGCACGCTGGCTATCAAAAATAAGGAATAAGACATGACTGATTTAAGCATCGGGCGTCATGTATCTGAAGAACGCTCAATATCGCAACAACCTGACCCTACAGATATCAATCCTAACGCAGTGGTGGGTGCAGAAATTCTGATTGAACAGCTGCACAAATTCTATGGCGAAGTGAAAGTTCTGGAAGATCTGGACCTGCATATTCAACCGGGTGAATTCCTGGCCATTGTCGGACGCAGTGGCTGTGGTAAAAGTACCCTGCTGCGTCTGATTGCCGATCTGGAACAACCGAGCTATGGCGAAATCAAGTTTAAATCAGCACGTCATATTCGCGAAGGCATCACCAGCGATGACATTCGGGTCATGTTCCAGGACCCACGACTGTTGCCGTGGCGTAGCATTGAGCAAAATGTACAATTGGGTTTAGCCAAAGAACAGCAAGCCAACGCTTCTGCACTACTGGAAAAAGTCGGCTTGAAAGAAAAGGCCGGACTCTGGCCATCACAACTTTCAGGCGGTCAGCGTCAGCGTACTGCACTGGCCCGAGCCTTATCGCATAAACCTCGCATTTTGCTGCTTGATGAGCCTTTAGGTGCGCTGGATGCACTCACCCGTTTGGACATGCAGAACCTGATTGAAAAACTCTGGACTGAACAGGGCTTTACCGCCATTTTAGTCACTCATGATGTCAGTGAAGCCGTACAACTGGCCGACCGGATTATCCTGTTAGATAAGGGGCACATTGCCCAGCAGTTTAAAGTGGATTTGCCTCGACCACGTAAAAAAGATTACTCATTTACCGAGCTGGAACAGCAAGTATTAAAGGCTGTATTGGCAACCTGAGCATGCAACACGGCGATAACGAATCTAAACGATCCGTTATCCTTCCTCGGTTTATGCATCTTTTAGTCCAGCTTAAACATACTCTTTAGTTTTTTTAAAACTGCACCAAATCTAAACACAAAAAACCAGTCGTATCATTTACCAAAAAAAATCAATCCCATTTAATCATTTATATAAGAAATGCAATCATTGCCTATCGGTAGGTTCTATAGGATTTTTAACTCATTAAATAGCTAACCTACAGAATAAACTATCAATTATGATAAAAATGCAATTTTTAGTAATGCACAAATCTGTCGATTTGCCGTACAATTTGCCTTTCCCCTTTAATTTTTTTAAATTTGCCAATGGAACAAAAAAAGAGTACACAAAAAAGACATCAATTGCTAAATGCTGCACTCGATGTATTTTCCCTTTACGGTTTTAATGGGGCAAGCTTAGACGAGATTGCTCAGATTGCTGAAATGCATAAATCGAATATTTTCTACTATTATGAAAATAAAGAAGCTTTATATGTAGAAGTGCTCACCACCGTTCTACAGAAATGGCTTGCGCCACTGCAAATGCTGGAATCAGAGTTGGAACCCGAAGAAGCGATTACCAATTATTTATTGCAAAAAATTGAAGTGTCACGTACTCAACCGAAAGCATCCCGCCTGTTTGCGCTGGAAGTGATTCAAGGTGCCCCACATATTTTGCCAATTCTAAAAGGTCCTTTAAAGAAACTGTTTAAGCGCAAGGCTAAAGTGATTAGCGTATGGCAGGAACAGGGGAAAATTGCCAAAGAAATTGATCCTGAACTGCTGATTTTGAATATTTGGGCATTGACGCAAAACTATGCAGATTTTGCCACACAAATGGAAATGGTCACGGGTAAAACCTTACGCAACCGCAGTATGCAACAACGTTGTATTCAACATACTGTACATATGATGTTATATGGCGTCATTCCTCGTTCATAACTGTTAAATTATCCCCAAGGATAATTTTGGCATACGACCATAGCCTTCTATGGTCGCCAAATTACTACTGTTACCCATCTTATTTTATCATTTGATATAATTCTGACAGTTTTTTCGCACCCAACAATAAATTTTCTTCCCAATCCAGATGCGCAGTATCATTGGCACCATCGGTAATATATTTTACAGAAACGAATCTTACCCCCAGTTTTTTACAGACTTTGGCCATGGCATAGCCTTCCATATCTACCAGATGGCATGGCACTTTGGGTAAGCCTGTCTCAAAGCTGTCCCCTGTTCCGCAGATGCCTTGAGGCAAATGCTGAAAATAGGACTGCAAATGAATTTCTGCCGGATGATCCTCATCCATAGGCGTAACTCCGACTGCAAAACCGAGCGGGGATACATCCATATCCCGTTGCACAAAGGTGCTGACTTCTACCAGTTCATGCGCATTAAAATGCGAACTTCCGGCGGTACCCAAATTGAGCAGGGTCTTGCAACCAGTCTTGTGAATCACCTCGAAGGCTTTAAACGCCGCATTGACTTTGCCTATACCGCTGTAATGGACTTCGATGCCTGCCTGTTCAAACAGACCTTTAGATTCACTGGGCAAAGCCATAATTAAAGCCAGATCAGACATAGCAAAACCTTATCGATGCGCAAATTTTAAAATTGTGCACATTAGAAAAGAATTACCAATTAAGTGCAAATTTAAAATCATAAGCACGTTCCCGTACAAAAATTCGATCCCCCGATTCACTTGAATATTTAAATTTATTCTTCTTGTCATCACCGATTTCGAAGCCATTCCATGCAATGAATCTTCTGGATGCAGATTTTTTTCAAATACTATTTTTGCAAGAAATTTAATATTTTTTTGTATGAAAACACAACAACAAGACGAACGCGTAAGATTATGGCAATATATAGCCCTGATAACTTTTCACTTATTGATTCGCCTATGAAGCTGCTCCGCCTGAATGCTTTAGCGCCCAATTTTCAATTGCCAAAAACGGCCGTAACCATTGGTAATTTTGACGGTGTACATTTGGGCCATCAGGCAATGATTAGCCAGTTAAAACAGCTGGCAGCCGCAGAAAATCTAAAAACGCTGGTGATGATTTTCGAGCCGCAACCTCTAGAGTTTTTTAAGGGTTATGATGCTCCTCCACGCATTACCTCACTGCGTGAAAAAGTGGAATATCTAACCAAACTGGGCGTGGACTACATTGCCGTTGCAAAATTTGATAACCATTTCCGCAGTCTAAATGCGGAAAGCTTTGCTGAGCTGTTAAAACTCAAACTGAATGCCCACAGCCTGGTATTGGGCGATGACTTCCACTTTGGCAAAAACCGTCAGGGCAATAGTGAATTTTTAACAGCCTATGGTTTTCAGGTCACCAATTTAACTACGGTTGCACTGGATGGTGAACGCGTCAGTTCGACCCGTATTCGCCAGACCTTGCAAGCAGGCGATTTAGCCCTTGCTGCCAAATTACTTGGCCGTCCCTATAGCATCACCGGTCGGGTACAATACGGTGACCAGATTGGACGAACCCTTGATTTTCCAACCATTAATGTCGCGCTAAACCGTCATAAACCGTGCTTGAAAGGCATTTACGGCGTAGAGGTGATGTGTGAAACCCTATCGTTAAAAGATAAAGTGAAAGCCGACAATCCTGAAAAATCAGGCATTGCAGGCTATGAACCTACCGCCCTGTTCGGTGCCGGACATGTCGGTACCCGACCGGCCATCAAACAAGTCCATCCGGAATGGCGATTAGAAGTACATTTTCCTGATGTTTCTGCTAATCTGTATGGCCTGTTAATGCGGGTGACATTCTTGAACTATTTACATGGCGAAAAGGACTACCCTTCGCTTGAAGCATTAAAAGCCGGAATTGATGACGATGTTGAGAAACTGCTTGAGTTTCGACAAAACACGCCGCATTTTCCCTTTTAAATCCCAGATTTTTTATTGTAAAACGCGTCAGCCTCAGACTGATTAAATTGGAAGACAACTTGCATGAGCGATAAGCAAACTCCTGAAAATGCAGTGGATTATAAAGCCACGCTAAACCTCCCAGGTACTGAATTTGCAATGAAAGCAAATCTGGCAGTACGTGAAGCAAAATGGTTAGAAGAGTGGTATGCCGACAACATTTATCAGCAGATTCGTGCATCGCGTATTGGCAAGAAAAAATATGTGCTTCATGATGGCCCTCCGTACGCAAACGGTCAAATCCATTTAGGCCATGCCGTCAACAAAGTCCTTAAAGACATCATCATCAAAAGCCGCGTGATGGATGGTTATGATGCCCCTTATGTTCCGGGTTGGGACTGTCACGGTCTGCCTATTGAACTGAAAGTTGAAGAAAAAGTCGGCAAAGTCGGCGTGAAAGTCGATGCCGCCACTTTCCGCAAGCACTGCCGTGAGTATGCCTACACCCAGGTTGAATTACAGAAAAAAGACTTCGTGCGTATGGGCGTGTTCGGTGACTGGGATAACCCTTACCTCACCATGAACTTCAAACAAGAAGCCGACATCGTGCGTTCATTAGGTGCAATTGCCAAAGCAGGCCATATCGAACCGGGTTTAAAACCGGTGAACTGGTGTCTGGACTGTGGTTCGGCATTGGCTGAAGCTGAAGTTGAATATGAAGACAAAAAATCAGACGCGATTGACGTCGGTTTCAGCGTGGTTGATTTAGCAGACCTATCTGCACGTTTAGGCGTTCAAGTAACTGACTGCACTGACATCGTGATCTGGACCACAACACCTTGGACATTACCTGCCAACCAGGCCGTTGCCCTGCATGCTGAAATTGAATATCAATTGGTCAAAGCACGTGGTGAAGATAAACAACCGCAAAACTTTATCTTGGCCAAAGATCTGGTTGAATCTGCGACTGAACGTTATGGCTTTAGCACTGTTGAAGTGATTGCCGATTTTACCGGCGCAAAACTTGAAAACCTGCAACTGCAACATCCGTTAATCGCTGATCGTCAAGTACCGGTCATCCTGGGTGAACACGTCATTGCAACCAGTGGTACAGGGGCAGTACATACCGCGCCAGGCCACGGTGTGGACGACTATAAAGTCGGCCTATTATACAACCTAAAAGTCGATAATCCGGTCGGTGGTAATGGTGTTTACCTGCCAACTTCACCTATTTTTGCCGGTGAACACATCTATAAAGCCAATCCAAAAATCATTGAAGCATTAAGTGAAGCGGGCAAACTTTGGGCGCATCACCCAATCAAGCACAGCTACCCGCACTGCTGGCGTCATAAAACCCCGATTATCTTCCGTGCTACGCCACAATGGTTTATCAGTATGGATGCCAAAGGTTTACGCCAAGGTGCATTGAACGCGATTGAAAATGAAATCAGCTTTGTGCCGGATTGGGGTAAAAACCGTATTCAGGCGATGATTGAAGGCCGTCCGGACTGGTGTATCTCACGTCAACGTACTTGGGGCGTGCCAATCCCGTTCTTTGTGCATAAAGACACCAACGAATTGCATCCGCGTACCCCTGAACTAATCGAAGAAGTTGCGAAGCTGATCGAACAGGAAGGCATTGATGGCTGGTACAACCGTGAAGCGAAAGACTTCATTGGTGATGATGCTGAACACTACAATGCCGTACGCGATACGCTAGATGTGTGGTTCGACTCAGGTACAACCCACTACGCGGTATTACGTGAACGTGAAGAACTGCAAGACCCTGCTGATTTGTACCTTGAAGGTTCAGACCAGCACCGTGGCTGGTTCCAGTCTTCATTGTTGACTTCAATTGCGATTAACGAACGCGCACCGTATAAGGGCTTGTTGACTCACGGCTTCGTAGTCGATGAAAAAGGCCGCAAGATGTCTAAATCACTGGGTAACATCATTACCCCGCAAGACATCATTAAAGATATGGGTGCTGACGGTCTGCGTTTCTGGATCGCATCTGCCGATTACCGTTATGAAATGACCGCCGGTAAAGAAATCTTTAGCCGTGCTTCGGATGGTTACCGCCGTATTCGTAATACCCTGCGTTTCTTGCTGGCCAACCTGAATGGCTTCCAGCCAGCTACTGATGCCTTGCCAGTGGATCAATTGATCGCGCTGGATCAATACATCCTGCAACGTGCTGCGGACGTACAAAAAACCATTCAGCAAGCGTATGAAGATATGAACTTCCATATCGTCACCAATACCTTGACTAACTTCTGTATCAATGACTTGGGTGGTTTCTATCTCGACATCATCAAAGACCGTCAATACACCACCAAGGCAGATTCACAGGCACGTCATTCTGCCCAAACTGCCTTGTATCATCTGGTACAGGCCTTTGTACGCTGGATGGCGCCAATCTTGAGCTTTACTGCACAAGAAGCTTGGCCTTTAATTCCAGGTCAAAGCGAGAAATACGTATTCACTGCCGAGTGGTATGACATTCCGGTGGCTTCAACTGCCAATCTGGTTTCAGAAGCTGACTGGCAGACTTTAATTAGCGTTAAGTCTGCGGTGAACAAGCAAATTGAAGCAGCGCGTAATGCCAAACTGATTGGTTCTAACCTGTCTGCCAAAGTTGAACTGTGGGCCAATGCCGAATTGAAAGCGGTACTGGATCAGTTAAACGATGAACTTCGTTTTGTCCTGATTACTTCACAAGTGGCGGTAAATGCCTTTGATGAAGCACAAGGCGAAGCAAGCGATCTGGAAGGTTTACGCGTGAAAGTTTCAGCGGCCGATGGTGAAAAATGTGCACGCTGCTGGCATGTCCTGCCTGATGTGAATACACATCATGAACATCCAGGTCTTTGTTCTCGTTGTATTATTAACCTTCCTACAGGTCAAGGCGAAGAGAGAAAGTATGCCTAATCCGCAAAACAAAAAGGGCTTATTTCATTTCTACCCGCACAATCTAGTGTGGGTCGGATTATCCATTGTGGCGATTATTCTGGATCAATGGACCAAATGGTTTGCAACGACCCATCTGAACTATGCAGATCCGGTCCCTGTACTGCCCTTTTTAAACTGGACATTGCTACATAACTATGGCGCAGCCTTTAGTTTCTTGTCCGATGCCGGTGGATGGCAACGTTATTTCTTTACTTCACTGGCAGCGTTAGTGTCTGTGATTTTTGTATTTTGGCTGATGCGTATGCCGAAAAAAATCGTGATTTTACCCATGGCGATTGCCCTGATTTTAGGTGGCGCCATCGGTAACCTGATTGACCGGGTCACCTTGGGTTATGTGGTCGATTTTATTCACGTTTATTACAACAACAGCCACTTTCCTGCTTTTAATATTGCCGATAGTGCCATTACCGTAGGCACGATCTTGCTCCTGATCGATACGTTTTTTCTGGAAAAACACCGTATTCAACGTGCGGAAGCGCAACAAAATGACTGAAATTATTAATCCGAATGAAGAAACCCGAATTGCAGCAGGCTCTAAAGTTGAGCTGCATTTTTCGGTCGCTATTGAAAATGGCGTGGAAATTGACAACACCCGCAGCCGTGAAACGCCTGTCAGCCTGGTAATGGGTGATGGCAGTTTGTTGCCGGGCTTCGAAAAAGCCCTGTTTGGTCTACGTGCCGGGGACCGTCGTACCGTGAGTCTTCCTCCTGAAGAGGCTTTTGGTCCATGGAATCCTGAAAACGTACAAAAGTTTGACACGGTTAAATTCGAACAGACACCTGTTGTGGGTCATATGATTGAGTTTGAAGATAAAGCCAAGCAAAGCCTGTTTGGTGTGGTGAAATCTGTCGGTGAAGACATTACCGAAATTGACTTTAACCACCCGCTTGCCGGTAAGGATATTACTTTTGAAGTGGAAATCTTTAAAGTAACGCCTGCGGGTCAGCAAGGCATTAAAATTATGTAAGGTTTCAGCCCTATACCTTTCAAAGCTCCTTCGGGAGCTTTTTATTTTCTGTTTTTATAACAGGCTAGAAGATACAAATCCCTAATATTCAATAAATAACATTCATAATAAGTTAAAGACGAAAATTCAAAAAACTAGGGAGCATACATGAAAA
This sequence comes from Acinetobacter sp. T_3_1, assembly GCF_025377055.1. NCBI lineage: Bacteria > Pseudomonadati > Pseudomonadota > Gammaproteobacteria > Moraxellales > Moraxellaceae > Acinetobacter > Acinetobacter sp. T_3_1. Next base: position 45,679 of record NZ_JACHVD010000018.1, read on the forward strand.
TATATATTGTCGTGGGTAGCGTGCGTGAAGGGCGGACCGCCATTAAAGTGGCACGCTGGGTAAAGCGCAGTATAGATCAGGCCAATTTTAGTACCGTTCAGGCCGAACTGGTCGATTTAAAAGAATGGAATCTGCCGATTTTTGCCGGTAGCCATCCGCCCATAACAGGCATTTATGATCAACCCAAACAACAAGACTGGGCAGATAAAGTGGCTTCGGGCGATGCCTTTATTTTTATCAGTCCTGAATATAATCATGGCTACAGTCCGGCGCTTAAAAATGCACTCGATTACGTCGGTAAAGAATGGCAAGGCAAACCGGCTGCCTATATTGGCTACGGTGCAACCAATGGCTCCCGTTCCATAGACCAGATTCGCCAGGTGGGCACACAACTCGGTTTAATCGACAGTAATGCGGTCATTGAAATTCGCGATATTTTTTCACGTAATAAAACCGAAGAATTTGAACCAAATGAGTTTGACCAGAAGACCTTAAAGGACGTGCTGAATAAACTGATTCAATACGTAAGTTCTTGATGTGTTGGAAAACGTTGTACGTTTAAGCTTACAAGATTTGAAGAATATATCTCCTTTTCACACATTATTTTTCACGATATATTTAACTCATACCGAGACAGGAAGTCTCTAAGCTTAAAACTAAAAAGATAAGCGAAAATAACAGCAGGATGCTGCAAGGTACGACAGGAGTTATACCTTAGAATGAATATGAAAAACCCCGACAGGATGTCGGGGTTTTTTCTTTATACATGATTGTGATCTGAATGACCATTTATCGAGAACTTGAACCCAAACGATCAAAATTTACATGAGATGCAAATTTCAAACTCTATAATTACACCCATGCAAAAATGAGGAATCAAAGGAATAATCCTCAGAATTATTTCAGCCGTCCTGAACAAAACAATAAAATGGAACGATCAAGACAAGCAGACCTTTTTTGATGCCATGTACCTACCGTGATGCCCTGTTACTACAATGACAGAAAGGTGATGTAGCCATTGTGTTTAATATCAGGATTGTCGATTGGCGCATGAATGGCAAACAAGGCGACCGTAAACTGATCCAGATTCAGGCCAATGCGTTTAATACAGATGAACATTACGCAGCCTGATTCAGTGCAGTCATGAATATCAATTATTCTAAAAGCCCCATCAGGGGCTTTTGAACTTTATTAAATTTATTTCATAAATCATTTTCAATGACTATAAGTATTTAATAATACTAAAATAAAAAATTGATTTTTTAGCAGGTATTGGATTCATGAGTGTGGCATGGATGCCACACGTTTCCCATCACGACAAGGAAGTCGTGTATGGGAAACAAAAGGTTTTTGGCTACTTTTGACCTTTCAAAAGTAGCGATATTGCCTACGCAAAGGCATCAAAATGAAATCCATCAAATGAGGCTGTGCTGAATTAAAAAAAATTAAGATNTTCAAAAGTAGCGATATTGCCTACGCAAAGGCATCAAAATGAAATCCATCAAATGAGGCTGTGCTGAATTAAAAAAAATTAAGATTGAACATATTTTTGATTTATGAAAGATATCTATTAATCACCTTATTTCGCCGTCATTTTCAGCAGTCTGGCATTGTTACCATCTTCCAGCACCCAAATAGAGCCATCCGGGGCTTCCAGCACATCACGGATACGTTGCTTCATATCCACGCGTTGTACTTCAGTCACAGGTTTCATCGCTGTATCCACCACCACAATGGATTTGGAAGATAAACCGCCAATCAGGGCTTTGTTTTTCCATGCAGGAAATTGGGAACCCTGATAAAAAATCAGGCTGGATGGGGAAATGACAGGTGTCCAGCTGATTTCAGGTGCTTTAAATTCAGGGCGGGTATGATGGTCAGGAATATCTCTGCCATCATAATGATCGCCATTTGAAACCAGCGGATAACCGTAATTTTCACCTTTTACAATCAGGTTCAGTTCATCGCCACCTTTGGGACCCATTTCAACCACCCAAAGTTTGCCTTGTGCATCAAATGCAATGCCTAATGGATTGCGATGTCCCAACGACCAGACCTGTTTTGCAACTTCGCCCTGACTGCTAAACGGATTACCTGCAGCAGGCGTTCCATCCTCATTAAGATGCAATATTTTGCCTAAATTGGATTGCATATTTTGCGCCGGATCAAACTTTTGGCGTTCACCCGAGCTAATCCATAACTTTCCATCCTGACCAAACAGGAGCCGATGGGCATAATGTCCCTGCCCTTGTACTTTAGGTACCTGTTTCCATATGGTTTTTAAATTTTTAACTTGCGGTTTCTGACTATTAGATAAATCTAATTCACCCCGGGCAACGACAGCACCATAACCGCCCTGTCCTGCTTCGGCATAACTGAAGTAAATGATATGGTTTTGTTCAAATTGTGGATGCAAGGCGATATCGCCCAAACCGCCTTGCCCGCCATAGGCCACTTTAGGTATGCCTTTGACTTCAACTTTTTGTCTGGTTTTGGGGTCAAATAGCTGTAACTTTCCCTTTCGTTCAGTGACCAGTAAACGGCCATCCTTCAGCCCTGTCATGGCCCAGGGTTCATTAAATTCTGCAATGCGCGTCAGTTTATACCTTTGATTGACTGAACCTGAAGAAGGTTTGGAAGTTGCAGTTTCTGCGGCTGACTTGGCTGCTGGATTGACAGCGTCAGTTTGTGCATTGCATGCGGTTAAACCTGCTGTACTGATCAATATGATGGTGCTCAGCATACGCTGTCGGAATATTTTCATTCTGATTATCCTCTGCCATTCAAAGAGCTCACCCGTTTTATTCTAAGTACAATATTGAAAATCACTATTTTTTATTGGTAACAAACTTTCATTTGGTCTGGTGGGTTATGTAAGACATAGCGTACACAAAATGGTTCTATTGGCCTCTATCTCCTTCAAGATAAATTTCTTATTCTGAACTCATCAGGAGACAGGAAGTTTCCCAAACAGAAAACAACAATAATAATGTTTGAGCATCAGGATGTGAGGTACGACAGGAGTTATACCTAGGCAACCCATATAAAGAAGCCCTATCAGGATGATGGGGCTTCTTTTTTATCAGGATAGTCCTTTTAAGCTTTTAAGGTAAGCTACGACTTCTTTATTACCTGCCATTTCAGCAAGCTCCAAAGCGGTATAGGTACTGCGATGATCGACATCTGCGCCTTTACTGATCAATAGTTTAACGACTTCTAAATGATCATTTTCAGCTGCTGCATGTAAGGCGCTATAGCCTTCTTCATCGGCAGAGTTGACGTCCAGACCTTCCTGTAAAGCCTGTTCAACCTGGTCGATGTCGCCTAGTGATGCCCAATAAACCAGTTCAGGAAGATGTAGTTCGTCATCATCTTCAGGGATTGGGGAGAATGATTTAATAGTCATAATTGTATTACCTAAAATTTTTCTAATTATGAAATGGTTGATTTTATCCAGTCAACATCAAGAAAGTTCATCATATATAAATCTTTGGTTAATTACTTTTGAATTTTTTTAATAGTTCTTCACTTCCTGATAACACTGACAAAGCCATATCAATCATTAATTTTTTCCCTGATTGTATATTATCGATATCTATATCTTCCAAATTAGCATCAGTAAAATCTGGATTGATTGCCATTTCAAAGTTAACGATCCACCAGTTTTCAATTTTATGAATTAATTGGTAAGCACATAGAAAGTTCTTCGTCAGGTCTTTTATTTCACCATGGCTTTGTTGCACAAAGCTGTTCTTAAGGACTCCTTCGGCAATATAATTTCCAAATGAAGAAGCCTACACACAAAATCTACCGCACAACCAATTGGCCCGCATATAACCGAGCTCTCATTAATCGTGGGAATATTGCCATTTGGTTCGATCCAAAAACACAATGGTATGCAGAACCTCAAGGCAAACAAGGTCGAAGTCAAACCTACTCCGACATAGCGATTCAATGCTGTTTGATGATTAAATCTCTATTTAGACTCACTTTACGCATGGTTACTGGTTTTGTTCAAAGCTTAATTAAACTTTGCGGATTAGATTGGACAGCACCAGACTTCACGACGCTTTGTAGAAGACAAAAGTATATTGATATTCAAATTAGCTACCAGAAAAGTCGTGATGGGTTACACCTACTCATCGACTCTACGGGTTTAAAATTTTTAGGTGAAGGTGAATGGAAGCGTAAGAAGCATCAGCCTGAATACCGTCGGCAATGGCGTAAACTGCATATTGGTATAGATGCTGAAACACTGCAAATACGTGCCGTTCAGCTTACGACAAATAATGTCAGTGATTCACAAGTACTTGGTGATTTACTCGATCAGATTCCTCAAGATGAGCATATTGACTCCGTTTATACCGATGGTGCTTATGACACAAAGCGGTGTCGCCAGTTGATCACAGATCGAAATGCCCATGCGATTATTCCACCCAGAAAAAATGCGAAGCCTTGGAAAGGTACAAAAGTTCATTCGCTAGAGCGAAATGAATTACTTCGCACTGTTAAACGTTTAGGCAGGACACTATGGAAAAAATGGTCGGGCTACCATCAGCGAAGTCTGGTAGAAACCAAGATGCACTGCATCAAATTATTAGGCGATAAGCTCAGTGCTCGGAATTTTGATAGCCAAGTCAACGAGATGCATGCACGTGTGGCCATCTTAAATAAGTTTACGGAGCTCGGCCGACCTCACACCCAGGTTGTCACTTAAATTTGAACAACTTAGGAAAGCTCTATCTTTAAAATCTTTATGCAACAAAGCCTTTCACCATTAAAAACGATATCACTCATTTCATGTGCCAAATAATTTCTATAACTTTTTAAAACTTCAATATTTTCCTTATCTTCTTCATTAATTACTTCATTTTCTATTAACCAAGAAATAGAAGCGTAGAAATGATTTTTATGTCTTGATAAAACTTCTAATCTATATTCTTCCTCTCCTTCTAAATCCTTAGCACCAATTAAAGTCATAACATAAAAGTCTTTGATTCGACTAATAATCGAATCTTTCAACATTTCATAAATAGTTATATACATCGAAATATTAATTATTCGATCTCTAAATACTTCAGGATTTAAAAAGCTTTCCCATTGTTCGCGATAATCCATTTTTTATAAATTTTAAGCTCATGATTTTTTAATTTAAATTGCTTTAGATGATCAGTAAATAAAAAAGCCCCCTTTCGGAGGCTTCTTTTTAAACTTAACTTTTAAGCTTTAGACACAGCCGGTTCAGCTGAACTAATCTTTTCAGACTCATCGTCATGCATAATCAATGCAACTGCAATTGCAGTAATTAGCACCGGTAAGCCGACTGCAATAAAGTTGAAATGTGCAGGCAGGTTCATGCCCAGTAAGCCACCAATCAAAATCGGCCCTACAATCGCGCCCATACGACCAATCGCAGACGACCAGCCAATACCTGTCGAACGTACTGCAAGTGGATAGAACTGCGCCACGTAGCTATACAGCAACATTTGTGAACCGATTGAAGCCGCGCCCGCCAAGAACACCAAGATGTAAAGTAAGAACTGGTTAGACGCAAAGCCCATTGAGCTCATCACAATCGCACCCATCATACCTAAACACATCAATACCGGTTTCAAGTGGAAACGGTCTGCAAGAATACCGCCGCCCACAATACCGACCACTGCACCCACGTTCATGACCATCATAAACATCAGGCTGTTATCCATCGAGTAACCTGCCGCCATCATCAGCTTCGGTAACCAGCTACTCAAGGCATACATGGTCAGCAAGCAGGTGAAGAATGCAACCCAGAACAATAAGGTATTGGTTGCACGACCACGACGGAATAGGCTCACTACGTTTGCCGCTTCAGGTACACTTTCCTGTGGCAAAGTAAATGTGGTCTGGTCCGTAACCTTGGTATTTGGCGACAGGCGACGCACAATACGACGTGCCTCAGCCTGCTTGTTTTGCTTTACCATAAACGCCAAAGATTCAGGCAAGAATTTCCAGATTACAGGCAGCAAAAATAAAGGAATACCTGCAATAAAGAACATGATTTGCCAACCAAAATCAGGCGTAAACCATGAACCTAATAATGCCGCCATCACACCACCAACGGCATAACCGCTAAACATGGTGGTCACAAGTGTGCTGCGCATTTTTTGTGGAGCATATTCAGAAGTCAATGCCACCAGGTTTGGCATCACACCGCCAATACCCAGACCGGCCAGGAAGCGTAAAATACCAAATTCAGTTGGGTTAGAAGCAAAACCACCTGCAAAGGTTAAACCACTGAATAAAACAATACAGATCATGATCACTTTTTTACGACCAATCTTGTCCGCCAAGGAACCAAAGATCATCGCACCAAACATCATGCCTGCAAGAGCTGTACTGGCAAGCATTCCCGCTTGAACGGCACTTAAGCCCCAGTCCTTCATTAATAGTGGTAAAGTTACACCATTAATTGCCAAATCATAACCATCAAATAAAATTACCAGTAAACACCAAGCAACTACATTGAAGTGAAAAGGCGTAAATTTCGCATTGTCGACTACAGAATTTATATCTACAGTTTCCATTGTCATCGTTCTCATCTCCCATGAGTACTTGTCCGTAACATCCTTTAAATATTCGGCTGAATATTTAATTCGACGCAATATACGCAAGCCGGATTTAACGCACAATAAGACTAATTGATATTCTTCTATGAGCACTGGAATAACATTTATTTGATTGATATATCACATTATTATTAGATTAATTTATGATCATTTTTATAAGTAAATTAGGCTATTCAGGCCTTTTAGATCGATTATCTTTTTTGATGGGTTTGATTCTGTACAAAAGATATGCAAAAGCCCCTTAATTCAAAGGGGCTTTTTTAACTGGATGGACCAATGACGGCAGTTTAAATTTTGGCTGTTTTCAATTGTTTCACTACAACGCGAACAGGTTTTGGTTGACGAATCATTGAAATAGCGATCATGCCGATAATGCCTGGAATTGCAACCGCGATAAAGTTCCATTTATGTGGTAATTCCATACCAAGCAGCATACCAATCACGATTGGACCAACAATTGCACCGGTACGTCCCACAGCAGAAGCCCAACCAATACCAGTAGAACGTACTGCAACAGGATAGTATTGAGCAACAAAACTATATAACAAGATACTTGTACCAATCGATGATGCACCTGCCAAGCTGACAAGTAAGTAAATAACAGGCTGTGGAGAATTAAAGCCTAAACCAACCAAAGACAGTACACCGACAATTAACATGCCAATAAGAACAGGTTTAAAGTCAAAACGGTCTGCTAAAATACCACCACCAATCGTTCCGATCACTGCACCAATATTCAGTGCTAATAAGAACATTAAACTGCTGCCTAAAGAATAACCTGCAGCCATCATCAGTTTTGGTAACCAACTTCCAAGTGCGTAAAGCATGAGTAAGCACATGAAGAAAGCAACCCAAAATAAGAATGTTCCTGTTGCACGATTTTCTGAAAATAAAGCTTTTACAGATGCACTGTGTGTCTGATCGCCTGTTGCTAGAACGAGTTCAGTATCTGCTCGTACGTCTGCAGTTGGCTCAACTCGTTTGATAAAACGACGTGCTTCATTCATTTTTTGTTCTTTAACCAGGAAAGTTAAAGACTCAGGTAAGAATTTCCAAAAAAGTGGCACAAAAAGTAATGGAATACCTGCAATGAAGAACATAATTTTCCAGCCAAAGCTTGGTGCAAACCAGGAACCACATAATGCAGCCATAATACCGCCTACGGCATAACCACTAAACATTGTGGTTACAAGTGTACTTTTTAAACGTTTAGGCGCATATTCAGATGTTAAAGCAACGAGATTCGGTAATACGCCACCAATCCCTAAACCTGCAATAAAACGTAAAATACCAAACTCTGTTGGATTCGTTGCAAATCCACCTAAAAATGTAAAACCACTAAATAAAGAGACGCAAATTAAAATAACTTTTTTACGACCAATTTTGTCTGCAAGCATACCAAACAGCATTGCTCCAAACATCATGCCAGCGAGTGCTGTACTTGCCAGCATACCGGCTTGAACAGCACTCATGCCCCACTCCTGCATCAGCAGAGGCAGAACCACACCATTGATCGCTAAATCATATCCGTCAAATAGAACAATGAATAAACACCATAATACAATGCTCAAGTGAAATTTAGTGAATTTTGCCTGATCAATCACATCATTCACACTAACCGTGTTTGCTGCCATTTTTTTCTCACCTCCAATTGTGAGTTTTAATTAATTGTTATTACTACGACACAGCACATGATCTGTAATCTTTTTATTATTTTCGATGATTTATAGCAGTATGCTTTCGTAACAGACTAAGTTGAACACAGCCATTTTCGAGTAAACACTCTACTAAAGTATTAAAAATGACCAGAATTCTAGACCCTTGAGTTTAGTTTTTAACCATTTTTAAATTGACAATGCTGAATTGGGGGCAAGGAAAGTAAAATTGAATTGTTTTTTTGAATCATTCTTCTTTTTAATAAAAATTCTACGCATAAAAAAAAGCCCCCTCATTAGAGGGGGCTTTTGGAATAATGAGCTGGCGATGACTTACTCTCACATGGGTAATCCCACACTACCATCAGCGCTAAGAGGTTTCACTTCTGAGTTCGGGAAGGGATCAGGTGGTTCACTCTTGCTATGGTCGCCAGCACAACTGTTATGACTTTGCGTTTGGTCTTATT
>NZ_JACHVD010000019.1:0-41225 GCF_025377055.1 Acinetobacter sp. T_3_1
GTCGTATGACAGGTTTAATCAGCTGATGAAATACGGTATTCTGATGTGACAAAACCTGAGTCCTTGGTAGTTAAAGTGTTTGTTCGCACTTATATTTTAACTATTCGGACTCAGGTTTTTTTATTTAAAGTAAACTATGGGACAGCAGTGCCCATTTGGGTGCTTTTTTAGCGTGCAATCTTAGTTCGCAGCAGCATCAACCACTGGAATCTTACCAATTTTCGCTTGCCAGATTTTTGGCGCAGTCGCGTGAATAGAAGTACCATTGACATCAACCGCTACAGATACAGGCATATCTTCAACTTTGAATTTGTAGATAGCTTCCATACCCAAGTCAGCAAAAGCCACAACTTCAGCTTCACGAACAGCTTTAGATACCAGGTAAGCAGCACCACCTACAGCCATCAGGTAAGTTGCTTTATTGTCTTTGATGGCTTCAACCGCAGCAGGACCGCGATCAGCTTTACCAATCATTCCGTACAAGCCAGTCGCTTCAAGCACTTGGCGAGTGAATTTGTCCATACGTGTTGCAGTTGTCGGACCAGCAGGGCCCACCACTTCGTCGCCTACAGGATCGACAGGGCCAACGTAGTAAATGAACTTGCCTTTAAGGTCTACAGGAAGTTCTTCACCGTTGTTCAGCATATCCACCATACGTTTGTGCGCAGCGTCACGACCGGTATAGATGGTACCGTTAAGTAATAAGGTATCGCCTGGTTTCCAGGAATTCATTTCTTCTTGGGTGATGTTGTCCAGGTCAACACGTTTAGAAGATGAAGAATCCCAAGTGACAGCAGGGTAGTCTTCAAGTTTAGGTGCTTGAATATGTGCAACACCTGAACCGTCTAACTGGAAGTGTGCATGACGAGTTGCAGCACAGTTCGGAATCATACCCACCGGTTTACCCGCAGCGTGACATGGGTAATCTTTGATTTTGATATCAAGAACAGTGGTTAAGCCGCCTAGACCTTGCGCGCCAATACCCAATGCATTTACTTTTTCGAAGATCTCGATACGAAGTTCTTCCATTTTGCTTTGTGGACCACGGCGAAGCAATTCGTCCATGTTGATCTCTTCCATCAATGCTTCTTTGGCAAGCATCATGGCTTTTTCAGCAGTACCACCAATACCGATACCGAGCATACCAGGAGGACACCAGCCTGCACCCATGGTTGGAACAGTTTTCAGTACCCAGTCCACGATAGAGTCAGAGGGGTTCAGCATGGCAAGTTTAGATTTGTTTTCTGAACCGCCACCCTTGGCAGCAACAGTAATGTCGACTTTGTTGCCCGGTACGAGTTTGTAGTGGATTACCGCAGGTGTGTTGTCTTTGGTATTTTTACGGCCAAATGCAGGATCAGCTAAAACTGATGCACGAAGTACGTTAGAGCTTTCCAGATAACCTTGACGTACACCTTCGTTGATTGCATCGTCTAGGCTCATGGTTAAATCAAATTTAACGTCTAGACCCACTTCAAGAAATACGTTCACAATCCCGGTATCTTGACAGATAGGACGGTGGCCTTCTGCACACATACGGGAGTTAATTAAGATTTGTGCAATAGCATCTTTTGCGGCTTTGTTCTCTTCACGATCATAGGCACGGCTCATCGCTTGGATGAAGTCTTGTGGATGATAGTAAGAAATGAACTGAAGCGCATCTTTTACCGATGTGATCAAGTCATCTTGCTTGATAATAGTTGTCATATCAAATATCTCTTGAGCGGGCTGTTAGCTAGCGGGCTAAATTATAAGATAAAAAGCAGGTTTTGTGGGTATTTTGAATGCTTTTTGGCCGAAAGTTTAATGGTGAATTTCAGCTCAGGTGAACTGTTGTTTTTTGAGTGATTTCTGTCATAAAGATGACAAAGGGCAATTATTCTTCCGGGTGAATATGACGTTTAAACTATTGATTAACCGGTTTTTAACTTATTTCTTGTTTGAAATTTCTGAAAAATAAAAGTTAAGTCTGATCATTTTTTAAATGAGGTTAGGTAAGACAATTTTGTCGCAAAACTTTTATGTAATAAGCGCATAAAAGTTCATCTGATAAATATAGACTTCTTTCAATTGTTCGAGTCATTGATTTTTCTTTATGTCGTGCAGTGATAGGGTTCCGGTCAGCAAGAAGATGAGGCATAGGCTTTATCTTCTTTTTTGCTTTAAATTTTCTCAAAATAAAGACATGCTAAATCTTCAAATCTTCAAATCTTCAAATCTTCAAATCTTCCAATCTTCAAATCTTCAAATCTTCCAATCTTCAAATCTTCAAATCTTCCAATCTTCAAATCTTCAAATCTTCAAATCTTCAAATCTGGATCTAAATTTGCCTATACTATTAAGATTCACCTTTAGAAAATCAGCTCATGAAAGATCAATCTGAGTTTGCGAAAAATATCATTAAAATTTATAAGAAACATGCACGTGCGTGGACGGAATTACGCGGCCAGTTGCTGTATGAAAAAGCATGGCTCAATTATTTTCTTTCGCTGATTCCTGAACATGCTCAAATACTGGATTTAGGTTGTGGTTCAGGCAAGCCGATTGCTGCCTATTTAATTGAACAAGGGCATTCCGTAGTCGGGGTAGATAGTTCTGATGTCATGATTGAAATGGCTAAGCAAAACTTTCCTGAACAGCACTGGATTCAGGCAGATATGCGTCAGATAGAGCTAGAACAAAAATTTCAGGGTATTTTGGCCTGGGACAGTTTTTTTCATTTGACTCAGCATGATCAGCGCAAAATGTTTACTCAGTTTTCTAGGTTTGCTGAGCAGAGCACGGTTTTAATGTTTACTAGCGGGCCTGCTGCAGGTGAGGCGATAGGGGATATGTTTGGTGATGTACTGTATCATGCCAGTTTGTCACAGCAAGAATATCGTACCTTATTAAAACAGCATGGTTTTGAAGTAATAAAGATGGTCGCGGAAGATCCCGACTGTGCCGGACATACGGTGTGGTTGGCGCAAAAGTTTTGATTAAGTCATGCTTAGTCAAATGTCGATGAATAATGAGTTAAATTTTGAAATATCATAAAAAAACCACCTGATTTTTCAATCAGATGGTTTGGAAAACTTAAATTTACGAATTATTGAGCCGCTTGTTGCTCTGCCTGAATGGCAGTCAATGCAATAGTGAACACAATGTCATCCACCAATGCACCACGTGACAAGTCATTCACCGGCTTATTTAAACCTTGCAGCATTGGTCCCACGCTCACTACATTTGCTGAACGTTGAACTGCTTTATAAGTAGTGTTACCTGTGTTGAGGTCAGGGAAAATAAATACATTCGCGCGACCTGCAACTGGTGAACCAGGTGCTTTAGACTGACCTACGCTTTCAACCGAAGCTGCGTCATATTGCAATGGACCATCAATCAGTAAATCTGGACGGCGTTGCTTGGCAATTTCAGTCGCTTTCGCCACTTTTTCTACATCCGCACCTGCACCCGAAGTACCGGTTGAATAAGAAATCATCGCGATGCGCGGGTCAATGCCAAAGGCTTTGGCTGAATCGGCAGACTGAATCGCAATTTCAGCCAGTTGCTCAGCATCCGGATCCGGGTTAATTGCACAGTCACCGTAAACATAGACTTCATCTGGCAGCAGCATGAAGAACACAGAAGATACCAGTGAGTAATCCGGCGCGGTCTTGATTAACTGGAATGCAGGGCGAACCGTATTGGCTGTCGTGTGAACTGCACCTGATACCAGGCCATCCACCTGATCAAGGGCCAGCATCATGGTGCCTAAAACTACCGTGTCTTGTAACTGTTCACGCGCTTGTAACTCGTTGAGTTTGCCTTTACGTAGATCAACCATTTTTTCGACATAATTCTCGCGAATCAGGTCTGGGTCAAGAATTTCCAGATCATGCGGTAATTCAATTCCACGTGCTTTTGCTACTTCAACCACAACTTCAGGTTTTGCCAGCAGAATACAGTGGGCGATTCCACGAGACTGACAGATTGCTGCGGCCTGAATGGTACGTGGTTCATCTCCTTCAGGAAGAACAATGCGCTTTTTCGCTGCAATTGATTTTTGTACCAGTTCATGACGGAATGCAGAAGGGGACAAACGTGGTTTATGTGCATCGCTGATTAACTGCGTCAACCAGTCTGCATTGATATGGCTGGCTACGAAACGGGTCACCTGCTCAGCACGTTCGGTATCATCTACCGGAATTTCATTGCTTAAGTTCAGCAATTGTTGTGCTGTGTCAAAAGTACTCAATTTGGTGTGTAAAATTGGCAAACCATTTTTGATTGCTGTTTGACAGAATTCTAAAGCTTGAGTGCTTGGTGCCTGATGTTCAGTTAAAACCAAACCTGCAAGTGGAATGCCATTACTGCTTGCCAAGCTACTTGCAAGCAAGACATCAACACGATCAGAACCGCTGATGATGAGTTCACCTGCCACGAATTTATGCATTTCGTGTTCAATATTGGACGCAATTAAGCTGCTGTGTAATACACGGCGCTGTTTTGCATCGCCCTGGTTAATCCATTCAGCTGAAATATGTGCAGCCAAGTCAGACATGCGTGGCACACTTAAAGTGTTGCTGAATGGAACTAAGCCAATCACTGGCATACAGTCTTTACCAATCATTGGGTACGTGGTTTGAATCGCACTCACAAATCGGTTGGTATCGCTAATTAAACGCAGGTTTGGATCAAGCGTAACAGGAATTTGTGCAGAATCTTCCGGCAAGCCTTTGGTACGCATGAACAATACGCCTGCAGTACGCTCGCAAGTCGCACCACCAAAGAAACGTAACTGGTTATCAACTTTTGCCGCAGTTTTTGCTGCGTTGTTAATGTCGGCATTGCTGACAATAATCACTTTGGCATCAAGCGCTTTTGCCAGAGTGGCATTGAGTTCTGTCGCAAAAGGATCGCGTCCGTTTGGTAGCACGCCTTCTACAATAATGACATCGTGATGTTTGGAAATTTCACGGTGTAAACGTACTGCATCTTCAAGCAGCTCGTCATTTTCATCATTTTTTAAACGTTCAGTCAGGGCCGCATAGGAAATCGGTTCAACGGTTTCATGCTTGAACAGGTGATGATACAGGGCAGTGGTGCGGTCTGCTTCAGGCTGTAATTCTTGAGAGAAAGGCTTTAGAAAACCTGCTTTTACGCCTTGGCATTCCAGTGCATAAATTAAACCAAGACATGCAGACGTTAAGCCAACACCAATTTCTGTAGGAACCAAAAGTATTGTTTTCATCATTTTTTCTAAATCATAAAGGGATTTATTGAAAGCATACGTAGACTACAATTGCTTAAGCAATCGTAGCCTCACATTCAGGCTTTTTTGCAGCTGACTGATTCACCTCTTCTACAACGTGCGCAGTTTCTTTAGCAATACGGCCTTCTTCATCAGTTGGAATGACCCAGATTTGAGGGCCTGTGCCAGCATCAATACGACCTTCTGTACCGCGTTTCAAATTATCGTTTTGTTCTTTGCTTAAGTTGAAACCGAAATGAGGTAAGTAAGCCATGGTCTTTTCACGGATGTAGGCCGAGTTTTCGCCAATACCACCGGTAAAGAACAGGCCATCAAGGCGCGGCAAGCCACAGCTTAACGCAGCTAGAGATTTAGCCAGACGGTAGCAGAATACTTCAATGGCCAGCGTTGCATCTTCATTGCCTTGTTCTGATGCTTCAATCAGGGTACGCATGTCATTTGAAAGGTTGTCTGATAAACCGAGCAAGCCACTTTCCTTGTTCAGCATCTTGTCAATTTTATAGACATCCCAGCCCAGGTTTGCAGCCAGGAAGCTATGCAAACTTGGATCGACATCACCGCTACGGGTGCCCATCACAATGCCTTCAAGCGGGGTTAAGCCCATTGAAGTGTCTACACTTTGTCCATTCCAGATGGCACAAGTCGAGCTGCCATTGCCTAAATGAGCTGTCAACCAGCCACCTTGTTTCAAGCTGCCAGCCAATTCAGAACCACGTTCAGAAACATAGGCGTGACTGGTACCGTGGAAGCCGTAACGGCGTACATTGTGTTCTGTATACAGGAATTTTGGCAATGCATAACGGTAAGCATGTGCTGGCATAGTCTGGTGGAATGCGGTATCAAAAACTGCCACTTGTGGAAGTTCCGGGAACAAACGCATAGTGGCATCAATACCGACCAAATGCGCAGGGTTGTGTAAAGGCGCAAGTGGTGTTGCTGCACGAATACGTTCTACAATTTCTTCATTTAATAATTCTGCTTTGGTCAATGTACCGCCGTGTACCACACGGTGACCAATCGCTTGTGGATTATAATGAGATAAGCGTTCTAAGATGGTTTCCAGTGCCTTTTCATGATCAGCATGTGGAATGGATAGTTCAAGTGGTTCACCGCCCGCAGTGATCCCTTTAATACGGGCGTCAGCAGCCCCCAGGTTTTCTGCGAGACCAAAGATACGGTCTTCACGGCGCTCAGAAACCAACGCATATTTGATTGAAGAAGATCCGCAGTTAATTACTAATACTGATGTAGACACGTTTTCTTACCCAAATTTTAATTGAAATATTCATCCATAACGTTGATCTGAACGCAGTTTTGTTTATTGATGCAATTTAGATCAGTGATAATGTTTTAACATGCGATTTTTTTTTGTCCTAGATAGACTTTAGGAGATTAGACTTAAGCACTATCGACCCAATAACTAATAATAATTAAAATTTATCAGTTAATAGATTTCATTTATTAATAAAATAGTACTCGATCATAAAATGTTTACTAGAAGCCCATTTCCAAAGCTAGAATGGCACGCATGATGTATTTTGAGCAGGGCATTCCTGTTGTATTATTGCTTACTTTTGATACTTTATTTCTGACCAGCGTACAATGACATAGGCAATCAATGCCACCATAAAAAAGACCAGCATCATCCAGGCCAGACCTTGTAAGGTTTCAATAATGGTCCGGTAAATTTCCAGTACCCAGCGCTCTTGGGTCAGTTCAATCACAATTTTCTTGTCATTCTCTGTATAGGTCAGGGGCGTGATGTATTTTTCCATATCGTAAATACGAATGCCGGAAGATGTGCCGACCACCATGCCGGCAAATTTGGTGTATTTTGCCCAGGCTTCATGAATCGGGTCGTGAATGATACGTGCCAGAATGGCATTAATAGAATTGGAAAAAATTTTCATTACTGCAAAAGAAACCAGTAATGCCAGTAAAAATGTACAAATGATTAAATAATAAAACATGCGATTTCCCTTATATCTTTCTCATTATTTTTATCATGTTACAAAATTTAAGATGGGGATAGTGTAGTCGCTGTGTTCAGCCTCATGCCTGAAACTGAACACCAAAAGATTCTTTAAATAGAGAACTTATTGGCGAATTTGACCGTCCCCAAATACCACCCATTTTTGCGAAGTCAGGCCTTCCAGACCGACCGGGCCACGCGCATGAATCTTGTCGGTTGAAATGCCGATTTCAGCACCCAGACCATATTCAAAACCGTCGGCAAAACGGGTAGAGGCATTGATCATCACTGAGCTTGAGTCGACACGGGCCAGGAACTGACGCGCCAGGCTGAAGTTTTCGGTAATGATGGCATCAGTATGGTGTGAACCATATTTGTTAATATGATCAATGGCTTCATCAATCCCGCTGACCACTTTAACCGCCAAAATCGGGCCTAAATATTCAGTGTACCAATCTTCTTCGCTGGCCGGTTTGATGCTTGAACCGAGAATGCGCTGGGTTTCACGGCAGCCACGCAGTTCCACCTGTTTTTCTGCATACAGTTCAGCAATGCTTGGCAAGAAATCTTCGGCAATTTTCTCATCCACCAGCAAGGTTTCCATGGCATTACATACGCCGTAACGATGGGTCTTGGCATTCAATGCAATCGGCAGGGCTTTTTGCAAATCGGCCTGTGCTTCAACAAAGACATGGCAGTTGCCGTCCAGATGCTTAATCACTGGAATACGTGCTTCATTGCTGATCCGTTCAATCAGGCCTTTGCCTCCACGTGGAACAATCACATCCACATATTCAGACATGGTAATCAGGTGTCCAACTGCGGCACGATCAGCCGTATTGATCACCTGTACCGAAGTTTCAGGCAAACCCGAAGTCTTTAGACCATGCTGAATCGCTTCAGCAATTGCCTTGTTGGATTGCAGGGCTTCCGAACCGCCACGCAAAATAATAGCATTGCCTGATTTCAAGGCCAGTGAGGCGGCTTCCAGCGTCACGTTTGGACGCGACTCGTAAATCATGCCGACGACACCCAAAGGTACCCGCATTTTCCCAAGCTGGATGCCTGAAGGGCGGTAAGCAAGGTCAGTGATTTCCCCAATCGGGTCAACCAGACTCATGACATCTTTCAAGCCATGCAGCATGCCTTTAAAGCGGCTGGGGGTAAGTTCTAAGCGATCAAGTAATGCACTGTCCAAATGATTGTTTCGACCATTGGTCATATCAATTTGGTTGGCAGCCAGAATTGCAGCTTCACTGTCTTGTAATGCAGTGTAAATTGCAGATAAGGCATTGTTTTTGGTTTGGGTAGAAGCGCTTGCTAACACGCGAGAAGCTTGGCGTGCCTGTTGTCCTACCGTTTGCATATATTGTTCAATCGAATCTTGCATAGCGGTTTGATCACTTAGAAATTACATCTTTGATAGTAACAGTCTGGAACCCGACAATGAAGCATCTGCTTGGAAAAAAGTCCCTGAAACTTTCAGGCTGTTAATATTTTGAAATCCTTTTCTAGGTAAATTTAGATAAGTGGTCATGGAATCAGTTGCTTGGGCAAGCATCCTCTGTATATTATGAAAAGATAAAGACAGTGAAGTCTGATAATTACAGCGAAGAATGGACGCAGCATGACGCAGAAATTCTATATTTATTTTCTTGCAAAATAACAATAAGGCAAGAATGGAGGAAGGGATATGAATTCCATGATCCAAATGGACTCGGATGTAGAAGAATCAAACGCAAGTTTTGGTTTTTTTGATCTTTACCATAGGAACAGTTTTAAAGAACCCGCACGTACCACCTGGATTGATGGCTGGAAAATTGAATACATGGCCATTGCTCAACCAGAAACCATCCACAACACTCCAATTGTTATTATTGGAGGGGCTTTCCAAAATTTTAATTCCTATAAATATTGTGTGGAGCAATTACTTAGTGCTGGCCCGATCATTTTAATTGACCTGCCTTCCATGGGCGCCAATCAGCAAATTACCAATCGCGATACCGGCATTTCTGCAGGAACACTGGAATTGCCTGACTTGGCGCGAATGTTGGGGGAGTGGGTCGATATTGAAAATTTATCCAAAGTTTCAGTGATGGGCATGTCACTGGGTTCGGTTGTGGCTTCAAGTTTTGCCGTGCAACGTCCGGAACTGGTCGATCGCATGATTCTGATGGGCGTGATGCAAAAAACGCGTAAAAGCTGGCGTATGCTGCTGGAAGAATCTTTGCATTTAATGAATGAACAGCGCATGGACGAGTTTGGCCAGGCAGTGATTCTGTATCTGGTGAATCATGCCAAAATCGATCAAACCCGCATGTCACCGACAGCAAAGCGTTTGTTCTTTAAACAGATGGCTGAATTTACCGCAACCGAGCAAGACCGCTATGAAATCAACTGTAGCCGCTTGTTACGTTTAACCGATGTTCCTATTCCGCAATGTAAAGTACTGGTGGCATGTGGGCAATACGACAGTTTTACCTTGCCGCATGAAAATGCCAATTTTGCTTTGCAATGTCCAGATATGGAATTTGCAATGATTGCAAATGCCGACCATGTGCCACAATTACAGCGCCGTAAAGAAACCATGGGGCTGTTTGCAACATTCCTGCAGGGACAATCTATTCAAGATGTAGAAGGGGTCATCCCGATGACACGTGCCCAGTTGCTGACCCTGGAGCGCCGTGGTGAAGAACGTATTGCCGTACAGAAGCCGATGACCGTATTAACGCATCGTCATTCAGATGTGCAGTTGCCTACCCGTATTGTGGATTTAAACTTTTTTGGTGTTTTACTTGAGTTTACGCCAGGTTTGGCAGAAAAAGCTGAACAATACCCGCGTGATTTGGCCTTGCATCTGGAAGATGAAGAAGGTCAGTTTAAAATTGAATGCTTAATTTTTGAGGTTCATTCAACACGAGTTCGGGCGTTGTTCAAGCATGGCAGTTTTGATGTAGCAGAACGGTTATTGCGTTATGTACAACGACAAAAAGCAGTGATGACGGTTTTGGAATCGGTCAGTTAATTTAAGGTTAAGCTCAAATAAAAACAGCGTTATATAACGCTGTTTTTTTTGCTTGCATGAATCATCCAGACCAGATCACCCAAATGTTCTTCACCAGAGAGGAAGGGCACAGTCGGATTTTGAAAATACTGTTGCGGTTGTACAATACTGACCTGTTCAAAACCGGCTTGCTGGAAAAAATCCTGCGCTTGTTGAGGGTTAATGAAATGAAAACTAAATGCACTCTTGGACATCCATTTCAGTAATTTACTGCTAGCCCAAATAAAATTGGCCAATCTGTTTTTGACCGGTTCTGGATAAATATCGGTCAGGTAGTGCAGTTCCTTGAAATTTTGACCGTAACGGTAAATGGCTTGAAGCAGTTGTAATAACATGTCTTTATTAAAGTAGTTGATCAGGCCCTCACTTATCACCACCAGTGGGCGATTCGGATCGAATACGTGAAAAGCCTGTTCAAAATCAGCCGTGAATAAATCCACGGATAAAACTTCCGGACTATTGGCATCAATCTGTTTTAAAGCTTGGGTTTTGACTTTTGCCATATCGGGTAAATCAAGTTCACGATAATCAATATGGGGGAACTTCTGCCGGAAATTCCAGCCACGCGGAGAAAGCCCGCTGGCAATTTCAAGTACCTGCAAATCGGGGTGCTGTTCAATCAGTTGCGTGAGATGTTGATCAATCATGCGGTGGCGTTGTTTTAAGGTGGTACGCATACTGCCGCCAACAAATTTTTCAGCCCAGCTTTCTAAAGGATGTACCAGCTTGGCGAGCATTTTCCCTTTAGAGGTTGCAAAAACCGGATGAGAAATGCCCATGGTATACCAGATGTAACCGGTGTAATGGGCAGTAAATGAAATATGTCGATGTTCTGAAAGTTGTTGTGTCATGTCATCCTGACCTTATCTGTTTTTTTAGTTTTTAATCTAAAGCGCATTATTTATTTTCTTTGCGAGTCAATTCTGCTCATTTTAAATGTTGAATTAATTAAAAGATAAGCAAAATACAGTAAACGGCACTTTTATTTCTGTTTATCATAAAGAAAAAGGAACACCTTGTCGTGTTCCTTTTGTCGAATTAATTCAATGATTTCTTAAAGTTTTCGATGGTGTCACGAACTTTTTGCCATTCTGCTCCCAAGTCCAGAGTTTGCCCAACCCTGATCTCTGGGATTTTTCCTCGCATACGCTCCAGACGTGCTTGGTCCGGTAAAGGTAAATCACGAATTCCTTCTAGTGCTGTACATGCTGCTAAGCGGTCATTACAGACCAGACCCATATCACATCCGGCTTTGAGTGCAGCCTGTATGCGGGCATCGGCACCCCCAGCAACACATGCTGCCTGCATGGTTAAATCGTCGGAGAACAGCACGCCATCAAAGTTGAGTTGCTGACGCAAAATATTTTGAATCCAGTAGGGCGAGAAACCGGCAGGATTCGGATCGATCTGGTCATAAATCACATGCGCAGGCATTAAGGCATCTAGTTGCGGCATGAGCTGGATAAAGGTTTGCATGTCCTTGTGATAGATTTCCTCATAAGAACGTGAATCTACCGGTGCGGCTACATGTGAGTCTGCCTTGACCGAACCATGACCCGGGAAATGTTTGCCGGTATTGGCCATGCCCGCACGTTTCATCCCTTTGATGAAGGTGCTGGCAAGTGGAACAATATCATCAATATTTTTGGCAAATCCACGATCGCCAATCACATCACTGACATCATTCAAGTCCAGTACCGGTGCAAAACTGAAATCAATCCCTACGGCAAGCACTTCGGTGGCCATCAGCCAGCCGCACTGTTCGGCTAAATCAACTGCTTTTTCAGGTTCGGTCAGATAAAGCTCACCTAAACGTCCCATGGCTGGAAGCAGGGTAAAGCCCTGTTTCAAGCGCTGAACCCGGCCACCTTCCTGATCAACGGCAATTAAAATG
Organism: Acinetobacter sp. T_3_1; assembly: GCF_025377055.1. Lineage (NCBI taxonomy): Bacteria > Pseudomonadati > Pseudomonadota > Gammaproteobacteria > Moraxellales > Moraxellaceae > Acinetobacter > Acinetobacter sp. T_3_1. The sequence goes on from NZ_JACHVD010000019.1 coordinate 12,182, forward strand.
TCCGGTCTGATGCGACGCATATGATCGGTTAAGGCGCGAACTTGTTGTGGTGATTCTATATTTCGTGAAAATAAAATCATGCCACCTACTTGCGGTGCTCGTAATAGTTCAATATCTTCTTGAGTAAGTTCTGTGCCAGCGATGTCTAGCATCAATGCGCCAATCATATCGGTGTCCGTGTTGGAATTTTATAAAGAAAAACAATACCCGAATTCTGCAATGATTTGCTACATTTTGACAGTACAGAATATGATAAAACTACACGACATACATATTAAGTTGTTTAAGATTTTGAATATACTCGATTCATGTTGAAAAATGACGTTGTAATATTGGTCAAAGACCAAGGAAGTACGAATTATTTATGAAACTTCAGACATTAGCTTGTGCAGTTGCAATTGCGACTGGAGGATTTTTCTTTTCTCATGTAATGAACGAGGCAATTGCAGCTAATAATACAGAGGCAGTTTCTCAATCGATTCAACCTACCCAAGAACAGGCGTTGGTTTCGCGCCAATTGGCGACTTTGGTTGATCGTCAGCATTATTTAAATCAGCGTCTCGATGCGGCAACCTCTAATCGTATTCTGGATTTTTATCTAGATAGTCTGGATGCAGACCATTCATTGTTTTTAGCCCCTGAAGTTGAACAATATAAGAAAAATTATGGTGCAAATTTCGGTGCTGCATTAAAAGCAGGGGATTTATCTGGACCTTATTTAATTCATGCCCAATATCGTGACCGTTTAAAACAGTTTTATGAGTTTATGCTGGCAGAGTTGAAAAAGCCGCAAAATCTGAAACAAGGTAATGTCTATATTGAAACTGACCGTGAAAAAGCACCTTATTTCAAGACTGCCGCAGAGCAGCAGCAACACTGGAAAAAAATGCTGGTGTCGCAGCTGATTAACCTGACCATCAGCAAGGAAGAAGAGGCTGCGAAGCAAAAAGCCTTAAAAGAAGATCCGACGCTGGCCAATGGCCAGGATCTGGCAAGCCCTGAGGACCTAACGCCGGTTCAAACCCTGACTAAGCGTTATACTCGCCAGCTTGAACGTGCCAGCCGTGTAAAAAGTGATGATGTCCTCGACAAGACTTTGAATGCGATGATGCTGACCTATGATCCGCATAGTAACTATTTCCCGCCAGTAGATGCAATGGAATTGAACCGTCAGACGACCTTGCAGCTAGAAGGGATTGGGGTTTCGATTCGTCCTGAACGCGGCAATGAAGATTACACCAAGATTGAAAGCATTGTTGAAGGTGGGCCGGCCAGTAAATCAGGTCAAATTAAACCCGGAGACCGCATTATTGGTGTGGCGCAAGACGGCGATAAAATGGTGGATGTGATCGGTTGGGCCAGTAATGAAGTGGTCGGCCTGATTCGAGGCAAGCGTGGAACCAAGGTCAGCCTGCGTTTATTGGGCGCGGGTGCGTCCATGGGGCAGGCACGTACAGTCAGCCTGGTGCGTGATGTGATTCAGGAAGAAGATGCAGGGGTCCGTTCACGTACGGTAGAGATCAAACGTGATGGTAAAAATCATACCTTTGGTGTGATTGAAATTCCGTCGTTTTATTTGAATTATCGAGCGCGTCGTGCAGGTACGGAGTATCGTTCTGTTTCTGAAGATACCAACAATGCTTTAAAGAGTCTGGCAGCCAAGAATGTAGAAGGGATTATTATCGATTTGCGTAATAACCCCGGCGGCTCGCTTGAAGAAGTTGCACGTATGCTCGGGCAAGTTATCAAGTCAGGCCCAGTGGTGCAAATTCGCGACGGTAATGGCAATGTCAGCGTGTTTGAAGACAACGATGGTGGTGCACAAACCTATGCCGGTCCACTGGCAGTCATGATCAATCTGGCCTCAGCCTCGGCCAGTGAGATTTATTCTGCCGCTATTCAGGACTATGAGCGCGGTATCGTAATTGGCAGTACCACCACAGGTAAAGGCACGGCTCAGGTTCAACTGGATACCTTGGCCTATGGTCAGGCAACCTTGACCCAGCGTAAGTTCTACCGGGTGACCGGGGGAAGTACCCAAAATAAAGGGGTCGTACCTGACATCAAGCTGGTCGATATCTACAATGAAGAATTTGGTGAGCGTAAGGCGAAGAATGCCTTGAAATGGGATACTATTCCAACTGCCCCATTTAAGCGTGAAGGTTCGGTACAGCCTTATGTGCAAACTTTGGCGCAAATGTCCCAACAGCGTGTCAATGTTGATCCACAATTTAAATATCTGGAGCAACGTAAAGCGATTGCGAAAAAAACCGATGAGCAAAAGCGTGTAGTGCTGGATATTGACCTGCGCAAAGCCGAGTTGAATGCACTTGAGCAGAAAACTTTAGAGGCGGAAAATCAGCGCCGTAGCTTGACGGGGCAAAAGCCTTATGCCAACTGGGAAAGTTATCAAGCCTCAATGGATGCTTTAATCGAGTCGCGTGCGAAAATGAAAGCTACACAACGACCTGCCTTGCCTGAAGAAGAAACTTTTGTTAAAGAATCTGCCAATATTTTATTGGATTATGCAAAGTTGCAATCATCCACTCAGGCAGCTCGCCAGTAGGGTGTGTAATTCGGTATTTTTCATTTAAATATTCAAAAAAGCCAGTTAGTTGATCTGACTGGTTTTTTTATGGGGATGTGAGCAAATAGCGAAATGATTTTTAAACTGCTCTAAAAATATGAACGGTGTACGGATAACGGTAAAAAAGTTGAACTATGTTTCTTTTGTAAAATGAATAAATTAGAAATAAAAAAGAATAGAGTAATTATCACTTGACCAAAATAGAATAGTATTAGATTCTTGTTTTAATTGATTGTTTTTATAATTACTCTTTAAAGATAGAAATTTTTTTGATTGTATAAAGAGTATGAATCACGTGGATTAAAACAAGAAAGATAACCTTTACGGAACTGAATATGGTTCATATACATTATGATTTTAGCCTGGTAATTGTTTCAATAATTATTGCTATTTTAGCCTGCTATTTTACAGTCTCACTCGAACAATTATTATTCCGTGGCTTGAGTCAGAAATATGAAAAAATGCTTCTCATTATTAGTGGTCTCACGCTCGGGGCTGCAATTTGGGGTATGCACTTTGCCGGCATGCTCGCTTGTCATTTCCCGGCAGATTACTCTTTTGATTATGGCCTTACTTTTGTTTCCTATCTTATTGTATTTATCGCATCGACCTTTGCCATTTGGTTGACCACGCGGGAAACCTTACCCTTTGGCCGGCTTGTGTTAGGTGCGGTACTGATGGGAATGGGTATTGCCGGGATGCACTATACCGGCCTGATGGCACTGGTTTTCGATCAGCACCAAATTTATTATGATCCTTTGCTGACGATTTTTTCCGTTTTAATGGCAATAGCAGGTTCAGGTTTAACATTTTGGCTCATCTTTAAATATAAAAATGCAGTACAGCAAAAACTGCTGATCAAAATTTCCCTGGTATGCATGATGGCGCTGACCATAGTTGCAATGCACTATATGGGTATGGGGGCAATTTTTTTTCATGCCATTGTTGCAGATCAGATGGTTACACATTATCAAACCGAGCAAGGATTAATTTTATTGAGTGTGATTTTAGTCACTAGTTTAATTTTTCTTGCAGCATTTTGTGTTGCCATACTGGAACAAAAACTCGAAGTTCGCAATATACAGCTTTCTAAAGCCAATCGTGAATTGGCCAATCAGGCCGTGCAGGACAATTTAACCAAATTACCCAACCGTTTATTCCTGGCTGAATACTCACACTTTTTGTTTACGGACCATCGTTATAGCGATGATAAAATTGCTTTTATTTATATTGATTTAGACCGCTTTAAAGCGGTGAATGATGTCTTTGGACATCATGTGGGGGATCAGTTGCTGGTGCAACTGGCCAGCCGCATTCAGCACAAGCTGAAACCAAATGAAAAACTGCTCCGTCTAGGCGGAGACGAGTTTTTGATGGTGCTGGAACAGGCCACCCTTGAACATGCAGTTGAAAAGGCCGAGCAGTTATTGGAGCAAATCCAGGACAGTTTTTTGATTGCCGGTAAAGAAATTAATATTTCCAGCAGCATTGGCATCGCCCTGTACCCCGATCATGGCAATAATTTGCAGGATCTGCTGATTAATGCCGATGCAGCCATGCTGATGTCGAAGTATCAAGGCAGAAACACCTATTCCGTATTTAGTTACAGCGTGGACCAGCAGGAAACCAAAAGTCAGACCAAGCTGATTAATGATTTATATAAAGCGGTGGAAGAACAACAATTTGTTCTGTTTTATCAGCCTAAATTTACCACCCGGGATTATGCTATTTGCGGTGTAGAAGCCCTGATCCGCTGGAATCATCCAAGTCTGGGAATGTTGACGCCAAACATGTTTATCGGGGGAGCTGAAAAAACCGGGCTGATTATCCAGATGGGCTATTGGGCGCTTGAACAGGCCTGTAAACAGATTCACATCTGGGAGCAAAAAGGTGCTAATTATTTCCCTGTCGCGGTGAATTTATCCGCTGTGCAATTTGAACATAAGCACCTGTTTTCAACGCTGGAAAAATTATTTGCTCAATATCAGATTAATCCCAATCATTTAGCCATCGAAATTACGGAATCGACAGCCATGCATCATGTTGACTCTACCATTCGGAGTTTTGAGCGATTACGTCAGATGGGAATTAAACTGGCCATTGATGATTTTGGAACCGGGCATTCCAGCTTTTTATATTTGAAGAACCTGCCGGTGGATGAGTTGAAAATAGACCGGGAATTTATCCGGGATCTGGCCGTTGGTTCAAAAGATGAGATCATTCTGGCCAGTATTATCCAGCTGGCCATAAAACTGGGTCTGGTGGTCACGGCAGAAGGGGTCGAAACACCTTTGCAGGCAGACATTCTGACCCGTTTGGGCTGTCAGCAATTGCAGGGCTTTTTGTTAGGAATACCGATGGATGTGAACCGTCTGGAAACCATGGACAGGGCATTATTTACTTAAGCTTGATGCGGGTTGAACAGGTTTAGTTCATTTCAAAAGTTTTATGATCTGCTACAATATGGCCAATTTTTCATATTGATCGTATTTGATCTTGAGCACTGCGGTTCTGCAGTAGGTATTTTCCATGAGTTTTAAAGATGAGTTAGCGGCGCAGGTCGCTCAGCGACGTACATTCGCCATTATTTCCCACCCCGATGCCGGTAAAACCACCATGACAGAAAAACTGCTGTTATGGGGGCAGGCGATTCAGGTTGCAGGTATGGTGAAAAGCCGTAAATCGGACCGTGCAGCCACTTCTGACTGGATGGAAATGGAAAAAGAGCGTGGGATTTCAATCACCACCTCGGTGATGCAGTTCCCCTTCAAAGACAAGATGATCAACCTGCTGGACACCCCGGGGCATGAGGACTTCTCGGAAGATACCTACCGTACCCTGACCGCAGTGGACTCTGCACTGATGGTGATTGACGGTGCGAAAGGGGTCGAGGAACGGACCATTAAATTGATGGACGTGTGTCGTATGCGTGACACCCCCATCATTTCTTTCGTCAACAAAATGGACCGTGAAATCCGTGAGCCTTTGGAGCTGCTGGATGAGATTGAAAACGTCCTGAAAATCAAATGTGTCCCATTAACCTGGCCACTGGGTACCGGCCGCGATTTTGCCGGTGTTTATAATCTTCTGGAAGAAAAATTCTACGTTTACAAAGCCGGTTTTGGTTCAGTGATTACCGATATTGAAGTGCGTGATGGCTATGAGCATGCCGACCTGCGTGAAAAAGTCGGAGAATTGGCGTGGGCAGCATTTGAAGAATCGCTGGAACTGGTCCAAATGGCCAATGAGCCACTGGACCATGCAGCATTCCTGGCAGGCCGTCAAACTCCAGTCCTGTTCGGTACGGCGCTGGGTAACTTTGGTGTCGACCATGTACTGGATGCTTTCAGCAACTATGCACCTGAACCTAAAGCACATCCGACCCAAGACCGTAAAGTGGATGCCACTGAAGAAGGTTTTACCGGTTTTGTCTTCAAGATTCAGGCCAATATGGACCCGAAACACCGTGACCGTATTGCCTTCATGCGTATCTGTTCAGGCAAGTACGAAAAAGGCATGAAAATGAAGCACGTGCGTATTGATAAAGACGTGCGTATCAGCGATGCCTTGACCTTCCTGGCCGGTGACCGTCAGCACCTGGAAGAAGCATGGCCGGGCGATATCATTGGTTTGCATAACCACGGCACCATCCAGATTGGGGATACCTTTACTTCAGGTGAAAAACTGCAGTTTACCGGTATTCCACACTTTGCTCCGGAAATGTTCCGCCGTGTTCGCCTGAAAGATCCATTGAAGTCGAAACAGCTGCAAAAAGGCCTGAAAGAGCTGTCTGAAGAAGGCGCAACCCAGGTCTTCATGCCGCAGAACAGCAATGACTTAATCGTTGGTGCGGTGGGTGTACTTCAGTTCGAAGTGGTGGCATACCGTCTGAAAGAAGAGTATAAAGTGGACTGCATCTATGAACCGGTCAGCATCAATACGGTACGTTGGGTATCTTGTGAAGATGAGAAGAAATTCAATGAATTCAAGAAAAAAGCCCATGACCAGCTGTCAGTGGATGGGGGCGGTCATTTGACTTATCTGGCCCCAAGCCGGGTGAATTTGCAGCTGATGCAGGAGCGTTATCCGGATATCCAGTTCCGCGCCACTCGCGAACACTAAAATCACTTAAAATAAAACAGCTTCTTTATGAAGCTGTTTTTTTAGGGGGTGGATGACATTTCATCAATATGTATTGTCGCAAACATAGACGAAGTGTCAGCTGCCCTATTAGAATCATAAAGATAGATGAATTACTTGAGAAAAAGAGTGGTCAGCATGAACGGGAAACTCGGGGCTGCATCGGTAATCGTCATTGGTCTGATGCTCAGTGCCTGTGATGCTTCAAAACAAGAATCCAAACAACCAGATCAGCAGCAAGCGCCAACTTCGGTATTTAAAACCGAGCAGGCGGATGTCTTGCCCTATTTAAATATTCAGGAGCAGCAGGCAAAAATTGCCTTGCCTTTTTGCGAAACCAAGAACTGTATAGACCTGAGTATTCAAACGGTACATACCGAAGATGCCTGGTTAAATGACTGGATTGCCAAGAGCCAGTCCAAGGTCATTCAAGATCAAATTGGTTTAAAACAGGACATGAGCCTGCAGCAGGCCGTAAATGCCTATGTGAAAAAGTCGGATGCCTGGCAGGCTGAATTTGCCAAAAATAAGCCCTACGAACTGTCAATGTATACCCGAATTGCCTATCAGCGGAATCAATATGTGCTCATGCAGTTAGGAGTCGATACGACGCAAGAAGAAGTAAAAGTAAAAGAGCGATATTACTTCTTTGTGGCTGACCGTAAAAAACAGAAGGTGGTGACTTTGCTGGATATTCTGGAACCTCAGCAGCAAACCGCCATGAATGGCATTGTGCAGCAGGCTTATCAAAAATGGTTAAAGCAACAAAAGGCTGAAGCCAGACAGAAAGCGCCAAAAAAACTGTATTGGGGGCAGGCGGACTGGTTCTTTGATCAGGAAGGCATCGGTTTGCATTATCGCACCCATGAAATTGTGGAGGATGGTGCCCAGCTGGATATTTATTTAACCAAAGAACAAACCAAGCAGATATTGAAAGCTGACGCTTATCAGCATATGTTTTAGTCATCCTGAATAAATCCAGACATCAAGTGAACGTCCATTTACCCGATTTAAGTTTATAGGTCAGATGATGCTAAAAAATAAAACGATCTTTACCCTCAGTGCCGTTGCGGCAGCAATGGCCTTGAGTGCATGCCAACCTAAACAGCCTGAGCCTAAAAAAGAGGACAAGGTGACCCAGTCGCAAGCTGCTCAAGCCGAAGCTTTAACATTGGTGGGAGACACGGAAAAGCTGACTTTAAATTTGCCTGAATGTGATGGGAATAGCTGTCCTGAAATCAGCATTGAGCGTCTTTCCAGTAACCAGGTTTTTATTGATGAATTTATCGATCAGCAAATTTTAAAGCAGCTGGAGCAAAGTGTAGATATTTCGCCGAAATCCTTGAAGGCAGGGCAGCAGGAGACTGCAGTTGGCGGAAATTCGAAAGATTCAAACCCGGCCCAGGCATCGGAAGCTGCTGCATCGGAAACTATTGAAACACCGAAACAGAAACTGGAAAAGCAGGTAGCTCCTTATCTGCAGACCTTTTTAGCGCTGGATAGAGAACTGAAAGCGTTAAGTGCCAGTCATCAGATTAGCCTGATGATCAAGCCGAAGATTCTCAATGCAGCCCAACCTTTGGCAACTGTGGTGTTAAATTCCAGCAGTTATCTGGGCGGAGCACATGGTTCATCCTCACAGTATTATTATAATTTTGACCTGAAAAAGAAAAAATTGGTCGCACTGGATGATATTTTGCTGCCCAAGCAGAAAGCGGTACTGGAACAGAAAGCCCATGAAGAGTTTAAACGTTGGGTTATTGATTCCAAGTTGGCAAATAGCGTTGAAGAATATGAACAGGCGTGGAAATTTACCTTATCGGACAATTTCTACCTGTCTACTCAAGGTCTGATTTTGCAATATGGCGAATATGAAATCGGGCCTTATGTCGTTGGATTGCCACGTTTGACCATTCCGTATGAACAGTTGCAAAGCGTGCTGAAGAAAGAGTACTTGCCTCCAGTGGAAGTCAAAAATGAGGCTGCATCGGCAAGTGCAGCTGTCGCAAATAAAGCCCGATCTTAATGTCTTATTCACTGTTTGATACCCACACCCATTTTGACGTTCCCGATTTCGATGCAGATCGGGAACAGCTGGCGCATGCAGCCAAGGCGGTCGGGGTAGAACGTTTGATTCTGATTGGTTTTGTCCAGTCCCGCTTTCAGGATCTGCTCTACACGCAGCATTTTCTCAATCAGTTAAAGGGTGCTCCTCAAAGTTATTTAGCACCGGGATTGCATCCTTTTTATATTGAGCAGCATCAAATTTCGCATCTGGCCGATCTGGAACAGCTTTTAAAAATAGAAGATTGTGTTGCGGTGGGTGAAATTGGTCTGGATACCTTTTTGGCACAGCACAAGCAGCCAGACATGTTTCAGAAACAACGAGATTTTTTTGCTGCGCAGCTTGAATTGGCGGAACAGTTTGATAAGCCGGTGTTATTGCATATCCGCAAATCGCATGCAGAAACGCTGGCTCTATTAAAACAGCAACAATTTAGCTTGGGTGGAATTGCCCATGCGTTTAGTGGCGGAATAGAAGAAGCCAAGGCCTTTGTTAAACTGGGTTTTAAAATTGGTGTCACCGGGCAAATTACCAATCCCAATGCCAAAAAACTGCATCGGGTGGTGCAGGCTATAGGTGCTGAACATCTGGTTCTGGAAACCGACTGTCCGGATATGCCCCCCTTATGCTGTCAAAGCTCCACTGAACAGCGAAGCCGCAATACGCCAGTCAATTTACCCTATGTGCTGGATGGATTGGCACAATCGCTGAATCTGGACCAGGCTTTTCTTGCCGCACAACTCTGGCAAAATTCCCTGGATGCCCTAAGGCTGACATCTTAAAAAACATTGTAAAACCAGATTTGATCCATCAATGTGGGTTCTTAAGCTATGTTTTGCCATGAATTGGCTTGCCTGTCTGAGCGATATTTTATGCAAAGTTGCAAAGATTCATTTTCTGTTCTTAAATGCTATCTATACTCCTTTAAAAATTAAACGACAATAATGAGGAAATTATGCAAAGTAATAATCCTATTTTAACCCGGGTCGAAACCCAGAGTGATTTTAACCAGGCCATGACGGTGCAAGGCGCCATCCAGAAGTCAGTGTTATTAACCGTGATTGCCGCTGTAGTCGGTGTATCGCTTTTTTTATATAGCTTTATGACGCTGAATATATCCATTGCCTATGCCGCTGCCATGGTGGGGGCGATTGGCGGATTTATCCTGGCACTTATCGCCACATTCAAGCCCAACACAGCACCCACCTTGGCCATTCCTTATGCGCTGTTTGAAGGGGCATTTTTAGGAGGCATTTCGGTCATATTTCAGCTGAAATTTCCAGGTGTACCTTTGCAGGCCTTGCTGGCAACTTTTGTTACCACACTGGTCATGTTTGGGTTATACCGCTTTCAGATTATTCGTGCCACAGAAAAATTTAAAGCTGTGGTGATGTCTGCTTCGATTGCCATTGCCATTGTATTTGTGGTGCAAATGGTCATGGGGTTGGCTTTTGGCTCAAGTATCCCTTATATCTTTGAAAGCAACTGGCTGGGGATTGGCTTTGCTGCATTCATTGCAGTGATTGCTTCTTTAAACCTGATACTCGATTTTGACCTGATCGAATCATCTGCTGCACAGTATGCACCGAAAGCGATGGAATGGTTGTGTGGTATTGCCTTATTGGCAACCTTGGTGTGGATGTATTACTCGTTCCTACGCTTGCTGGGATTGTTGCAAGGGGATGATTAATCCTTTTCAGCATGACAGCTAGCTCAATAGCAGGATCAATCCAGAAATGCTCCCCGATGGTGGAGCATTTTTTATGGTTTTTACACAACATGTTAAAAAAAGGCGCATTATGCAATTTCGCAAATGCTTCAGACTTGGCATTATGCTGGTAAATTATTTTGAGTGAGATTCACATGGCACAAGGACTATTGGCGGGTAAGCGTTTTCTCATCGCGGGTATTGCAAGTAAATTATCCATTGCATTTGGTATTGCTCAAGCCTTGCATCGCGAAGGTGCTGAACTGGCATTTACCTATCCGAATGAAAAATTAAAAAAACGTGTTGATGAGTTTGCTGCACAATTCGGTTCAACACTGGTTTTCCCTTGTGACGTGGCTGTAGATGCTGAAATTGACCAGGCTTTTGCAGAATTGGCAAAACATTGGGATGGCCTGGATGGCGTGGTTCATTCAATCGGTTTTGCACCAGCACATACTTTAGATGGTGATTTCACCGATGTTACCGACCGTGAAGGTTTTAACATTGCCCACGACATCAGTGCATACAGCTTTATTGCCATGGCACGTGCTGCAAAACCATTATTACTGGCTCGCCAAGGCTGCTTGCTGACTCTGACTTACCAAGGTTCTGAACGTGTAATGCCGAATTACAACGTGATGGGTATGGCGAAAGCATCGTTAGAAGCGGGTGTACGTTATTTAGCCTCTAGTTTGGGTGCTGAAGGTATTCGCGTGAATGCCATTTCTGCAGGTCCAATCCGTACCCTTGCTGCTTCAGGCATCAAGTCTTTCCGTAAAATGCTCGACCTGAATGAAAAAGTTGCGCCACTGAAACGCAATGTGACCATTGAAGATGTCGGTAATGCGGCATTGTTCCTGTGCTCACCTTGGGCCAATGGTATTACTGGCGAAATTATGTATGTTGATGCCGGCTTTAATACTGTAGGTATGAGCGCCGATTTGATGATGGATGGTGAATAAAAAACTCCCTCCTTTTTTAAAGGAGGGTTGGGGAGGATTATATTTCGGAAAGTTATCCATACTTAAATCTCCCCAAACCCCTCTTTATTAAAGAGGGGCTTAAAAGCCAATAAAAAAGACCGCAAATGCGGTCTTTTTTATTTTCAGGCTTAAGCGCTTAAGCTTGGCCTTCAGCAGCGGCAGCTTGAGCACGTTGCATATTTGCTTCAAATTCAGCATCGAAGTTAATTGGCGTAAGCAGCAATTGCGGGAAGCTGCCTTTAGTGACCATGTCATTGACTGCTTCACGTAGGAACGGGAACAGGATATTTGGACAATAAGCACCCAGAATATATGGAAGGCGTTCTTCTTCAACACCGTCAATCAGGAAAATACCGGCTTGAGTCACATCCACGATAAATGCCGTATCACCCGCATTATTGGCCTGAACCACGACTTGTAATGACACTTCGTAATGCGTTGCATCAATTTTTTCTGCAGAAGAAGACAGGTTGATATTGAGTTCAGGCTGCCATTCTTTAGTAAATACTTGCGCCCCAGGTACTTCAAAAGAAATATCTTTAGTATAAATACGTTCTAGTGCTAATTGTGGTTGAGCTTGTTGTTCACTCATTCTTTAATCCTTAATTGAAGAGCTGACTTAATAAAATGTTAAGCCAATAGTTCGTTTAGTTTTCCTTCACGCTCTAAAGCATAAAGTTGATCAAAACCACCAATAAACTGGTCGTTAATAAAAATTTGTGGAACAGTACGGTGATTGGTGCGTTGCATCAATTCGACACGTACTTCAGGCGCTTCGTTAGATAAGTTAATTTCTTTATAAGCCACGCCTTTACGCTCAAGAAGTTGCTTTGCGCGAATGCAATATGGGCATACGGTGGTGGAATAAATAATTACTTCAGCCATTCAAAATCTCCAAGCGTATTATTTGCTTTTAATCAGGGGTAAGCCTTGCACTTTCCAGTTGTTGATTCCACCGTCTAGACGGTAACTGTCGGCATGTCCCACTTGTTGTAATGCTGAACCTGCGATTTGACCCAAATTGCAAATAAACACAAGTGGACGGTCTGCAGATTTTAACTCTTCAATATGACTGCTAATCTGGCTATAGGGAATATTACGGCTACCGCTGATATGACCTTCACGGAAATCTTTGGCATCACGTAAATCAATCAGCATGGCATTTTTAGCTTTCACTAAAATACCTAAAGATTGTGGTGAAATTTTACGGCCATTGCGTTGCCCTTCTAAAATAAAGAACAAAACAACCAACACCCCGAGCGTTCCAAACAAGAAGGGGTGATTCCCCATAAATTCGAACCAACGTTCCACAAGTCACCTAATTACAATTTCAAAATTGCGTAGAGTATAGCCTATAAATATGGCGATCAAAATCACTGCTTCAAGGGCTAAGGGTTAAGAAAAATTAATTTTTTTGTTGCGCTTCAGTAATTTCATCGATTAAACGCAAATAACTGTCTAAACGGCGCTGCAAGATTTCACCAGATTCCACGGCCTGACGCAAAGCACATTGCTTTTCATGCTTATGGGTACAATTCCTGAACTGACAATGTCCGAGCAGATTTTCAATGTCAGGAAAACCATGCTGCACTTTGGCCAGATCCAGATGCCATAAACCAAATTCACGGATTCCCGGAGAGTCAATCAGGGCAGCGCCTTCACCAAAGGCAATTAAACGGGTAGAGGTGGTGGTGTGCTGACCCAGCGCCGAGTTTTCCGAAATGATATTGGTTTTTTGCGCTGCCTCTGGAACAATGGCATTAATCAGCGAGCTTTTGCCGACACCGGACTGGCCAACAAAGGCGACCGTTTCACCCGCCAGGCGTTTTGCCAGAGCGGAAACCGATACCTCACCGGTAGACTGGCATTGCATCACCTCATATCCCAGATCTTGGTATTCTCTGACCAGGTCTAGAATCGGGTCATTTTCCTGAATTAAATCAGCTTTATTCAATACCAGTAAAGCTGGAATTTCGGCATCGGCACAGGCCACCAGATAACGGTCAATCAGACTGGGTGCAACTTCCGGAAAGGAGGCAAATACAATCACAATCAGGCTGACATTGGCCGCGACAGGTTTAACCTTGTGATAACGGTCGGGACGGGTCAATAGCGATTTACGTGGATGAATGGCGGTAATAATACCGAGTCCGGTATTCGGATCGGCCTGCCATTTCACGCGGTCACCTGTGACCAGCGCTTCCAGATTGGTCCGGGTATGACAGCGCCATACGCTGCCGACTTCAATCGGCTTCCAGAAAGGCTCTGGTTCACCTGCTGCAACGATAGGTTTACTCGGGTGCTTTTCGGGCGCTGAGAGGGCTTGCACTTCAAGCTGACGGCCATAATGTTGCACCACCAGGCCTTCTAAATCATTTGAAGTGTCGAGTTCTTCTTGACGTGTTTGATGTTGTTTCTGAATGCGACGTTGCTGCTGTTCAGTTAAACGACGTTTACGAATTAAAGCCATTCATATCCTAAAAAAAGCATGGACTAAGAATGGCAAAAATAGCATGAAGCGGGGTAGGAGTTACAGCCAAGTTGCAATAAATTTGCTACTATAGCGGTTTTTAAGCCCAATAAGATTGCACATTTATGAGCAGCACCCCTGATACCCGCCTGATTTGGATTGACCTGGAAATGACAGGTCTGGATACGGATAACGATCAAATTATTGAAGTTGCAACAATTGTGACTGACGATAACCTGAATATTCTGGCGGAAGGTCCAGTGCTGGCTGTGCATCAGTCGGATCGCGTGTTAAATGCGATGGATGAATGGAATACGCGTCAACATGGTCAATCGGGTCTGATCGAACGGGTACGCCGCAGTAAATTGACCGCACAAGATGCCGAACAGCAAACCCTGGAATTCCTGAAAAAATGGGTTAATCCAAAATCATCACCGATGTGCGGTAACTCCATTTGTCAGGACCGCCGTTTCTTGCACCGTTTAATGCCGGAACTGGAACAGTTCTTCCATTACCGTAATCTGGATGTGTCTTCAGTGAAAGAGCTGGCAAAACGCTGGCGCCCGGAAATCATGAGCGGCTTGAAAAAGAATGCTTCACACCTGGCGATGGATGACATCCGAGATTCAATTGCCGAACTGAAATACTATCGTGAATACTTCTTTATTATGAATAAATGAAGCGGCATTAATAGATGAATAGAAAAGGGGCGAAAGCCTCTTTTTTTATGTCTGCTACAGTTATTAAATGATGCGAAAGATATAGATTATCGAATTGAGTCGGAATTTGATAAAATGCGTCGGTGTTTTTTAGCTGTTAGATGACGAATGAATGATCTTCCTGAAGATGATGAATATGAGCGCCGCTTTGCCGGGGTAGAAAAAATTTATGGAGATGAGGCGTTTCGTCAGTACGAACACAGCCATGTGATGGTGATCGGGATTGGCGGCGTTGGTTCCTGGGCGGTTGAAGCCCTGGCACGTACCGGTATTGGTGAACTGACCCTGATTGATATGGATGTGGTTGCTGCATCGAATATTAACCGTCAATTGCCGGCCATGAGTTCGACCTTGGGGCGGGAAAAAATAGAAGTGATGGCCGAGCGTTGTTATTCGATTAATCCACGGATCAAGATCAATCTGGTGGATGATTATCTAACCCCGGACAATGTCAAAGAGTTGTTAGAAAATACCCCTGATGTGGTTCTGGACTGTATTGATGATGTCAAAGCCAAACTGGCGTTAATGCTGCATTGCCGTTTTAATAAAATTCCGCTGATTGTATCGGGTGGAGCAGGGGGCAAGCTGGATCCGTTAAAAATTCGGGTTGCTGATTTGTCTAAAACCGAACAGGACCCAATGCTGGCGAAACTGCGCAGCCAGCTACGTGCCAAAGGCATCTGTAAAAAGCCCAAAGAAAAATTTGGCATTAGCTGTGTGTATTCTATTGATAATCCGTTCTCGGGCGCAGAAGTCTGTGCCAGTGCAGGCCTGCGCTGTGGCGGTTATGGCTCGGCAGTGGTGGTCACTTCAAGTTTTGCCATGGTAGCGGTATCAGAAGTGTTAAAGAAACTGGCCTTGAAAAAGCCTAAAAAATTGCAATGACCTCATCACGATAAAAATTAGAAGTTTATAAAAAGGATGAATCCGATGTGATGTGATCGGGTTCATCCAGATTTTGAAACCTTATAAAAATTAAAGTCCAAAATAATAAGCCAGTACACAAATGACAATGGTCAGCAAAATCAGTTTAATCACGCCCGATGTACCGACTTTATGCGAGGCATGCGCAGGATGGCTTTTCACCTGTGGGGGGGTAGGCGGAGTGCTTGGCGCGCCATCTAGTGGATTGGCCACTTCAACTTTGGTCAATCGTGCGGACTGATAATGATTGGCAACTTTGGCTATAAATTTTGCAGTTAAATCATCCAGCTTTTGCGAGAAATGACGTAGATTCAGCTGTTCTTCAGGTGTCAGTTCACTGCCATCTGCATGATAGGGATGTTGCTGTTTTTGCTGAATAAGAGCCGACAAGGCTTCTAGGCGATGCAGTGTGGTATGCGCATAATCTGCCTGATAATCGCTTGGCAATAAAGGCAGATATTTACTTTCCGGCAATGGGGAGCCATCGGCATTTTCCGTTGCCGTTTGCGGCATTCCATAATACGGAAAATCACGATTCGCAGGCTCGGTAAAGCCCTGTGCAAATTTGCTGTCAAATAATTCGTTATTGGTATAAACTTGAATGTCATCCCAATTCGGCTGTTGCAAATCGGCATCGATGCGTTTTGCCAGTTTTGAATTCAGCTCGAAACGCCAGAAAGTTTCCTGACGGCACTGTTCCTGTTGTGGCTTAGGCGCTGCATAGTCATGATCTGCGTTATACCATTCCGCCAATTCCTTGCCGAAAATCCAGGCGGTTTTCTTATTGTGCTCATGGCTGACAATAAAATGCGGAATGGCAAGCAGTTCAACATTGGCATTGGGGTTCTGTTCATCATTGAGCAGACTGGAACTGTGCAGGCTGATGCGCAGCGTTCCCTGTCTTTTTAGACCTTCCAGCCAGATTTGAAAATGTTGGGCCAGTAAATGTTGTGACAGCAGATCCCGGAAACGCAAATTGTGCTGGTTAAAAATGGCATGTTGCACCCAATGATTAAAGCTCAGATTCTGGCTGAGGTATTCATTGCCATAGGTCACCAAAGTAAGCTGCTGTTTCCAAATCTGATCGAGTGCCATTGTTATTGATCTCATAAATATTGGCTTTATCTTATACTTTTTCTAAATATGGTTGCCAATCTAATTTTTCCTCTACAGGGAACTTCATCAACGCGCTCAAAAACTGTTAGAATATGGGGTTTTATTATATTTTTAAATTGTTGCTTTGAGAGTTACTATGTCACTGGAAGCCCTGACCACTGAAGCGCTCGCTGCGATTGCAGCAGCAGAGGACCTTGCTACACTCGATCAAGTACGAGTGCAATTTACAGGGAAGAAAAGCCAGCTCGCGGAACAATCCAAGGCACTGGGTAAAATGGATCCTGAAGAACGTAAAGTTTTTGGGGCGAAAATTCATGCGGTCCGTGAAGCCATCACTGGCGCACTTACAACACGCCAGGCGGAATTACAAAAAGCTGCACTAGAACAAAAACTCGCCAGCGAAACGATCGATATTACCTTGCCGGGTCGCGGTCAAAGTGTGGGCAGTATTCACCCTGTGACTCAAGTGCAGGAACGCATTTGCCAATTCTTTACCAAAGCTGGTTTCACGGTTGCGACAGGCCCTGAAGTTGAAGATGATTATCACAACTTTGAAGCGTTGAATATTCCGGGGCATCACCCGGCACGTGCCATGCATGACACCTTCTATTTTGATGCCAACCACTTGCTTCGTACCCACACTTCAGGTGTGCAAGTACGTACCATGGAAAAGAATCAGCCGCCAATCCGTATTGTCTGCCCGGGGCGTGTATACCGCTGTGACTCGGACCAGACCCATTCGCCAATGTTCCATCAAATTGAAGGTTTATACGTGGCTGAAAATACCAGCTTTGCTGAACTGAAAGGTTTGCTGGTGAACTTGCTGAACGAATTCTTTGAAAAAGATTTAACCGTACGTTTCCGTCCATCTTACTTCCCGTTCACTGAACCAAGTGCCGAAGTGGATATTATGGATGAACGCGGTCGCTGGCTAGAGGTTTTGGGCTGCGGTATGGTGCATCCGAATGTCCTTCAAGCAGCAGGCATCGATCCTGAAAAATATAAAGGTTTTGCATTCGGTTTAGGTGTAGAGCGTTTTGCCATGCTGCGTTATGGCATTAATGATTTGCGTATGTTCTACCAGAATGATGTGCGTTTCTTACGCCAATTTGCTTAAGGCTTTTATTTAATCCTCTCCTAACCTCTCCTTTTTCAAAGGAGAGGGACTCCGCGAAAAGATAGGGGTTCTCCCCCTTTGAAAAAGGGAGAGTCAGAGGGGGATTCTAGAGATTGAAATTACAGGTTTTTATAAATGAAAATTAGCGAAAATTGGTTGCGCACCTGGGTAAACCCGGCGGTTGATAGCGAAACTTTATCCGATCAACTCACCATGCTGGGCTTGGAAGTTGATGAGCTGGCGCCAGCTGCAAAACCATTTACCGGTGTGGTTGTCGGTGAAGTACTCACTGTAGAACAGCATCCAGATGCAGACCGCTTGCGAGTTACTACCGTAAATATCGGTTCGGGTGAGCCTTTACAGATTGTCTGCGGTGCACCTAACGTACGTGCAGGCATGAAAGCCCCTGTAGCGACCATTGGTGCAGTATTGCCGGGCGATTTTAAAATCAAGAAAGGCAAACTGCGTGGTATCGAATCACAAGGCATGCTGTGTGGTGCTTCTGAAATTGACCTTGAAGATAAAATTGATGGTCTGTTAGAGCTTCCAGGCGACGCACCTGTTGGTGTCAACATCCGTGAATATCTGGATCTGGACGATCACGTGATTGACATCAGTATTACGCCAAACCGTGGTGACTGTTTCAGTATTCGCGGTATCGCGCGCGAGATTGGGGTAATTAACCAATTGCCTGTGACTGCACCTGAAATCACAGAAGTGGCTGCAAGCATTACTGACGAGAAAAAAGTCGTTGTGGAAACTCAAGGCTGCCCACGCTATTTAGGTCGTGTCATCAAAAAC
The DNA here is from genome assembly GCF_025377055.1 of Acinetobacter sp. T_3_1. Classification (NCBI taxonomy): domain Bacteria; kingdom Pseudomonadati; phylum Pseudomonadota; class Gammaproteobacteria; order Moraxellales; family Moraxellaceae; genus Acinetobacter; species Acinetobacter sp. T_3_1. The sequence goes on from NZ_JACHVD010000019.1 coordinate 30,812, forward strand.
GTCAATACCAAAGCCCCTACACCAGAATGGATGGAGCGTGCGCTTGCCCGTTCAGGTATCCGTCAGCACAGCATTTTGGTGGATATTACCAACTATGTACTGATTGAACTGGGTCAACCACTGCATGCTTTTGATGGCGGAAAAGTTCAAGGTTCAGTCCATGTACGTCAAGCCACTGCTGCCGAAAAACTGGTTCTACTCAATGAACAGGAAGTTGAGCTATCTGATGACGTGATGGTGATTGCTGATGATGAAAAGGCATTGGCGATTGCGGGCATCATGGGCGGCCTGTCTTCATCTGTGACTGATGAAACTACGGAAATCTTCCTAGAATCTGCTTTCTTCGCGCCTTTACATATTGCGGGCCGTGCGCGTAGCTTTGGTTTACATACTGATGCATCTCAGCGCTATGAACGTGGTGTAGATTTTGAATTGCCGCTTATTGCCATGCACCGCGCATCACAGTTGATTGCTGAACTGGCGGGTGGTGAGTTTGGTCCAATTACCGTGGCAGAAAAAACCGAGCTTTTACCAAAACGTGAAGCGATTGAACTGAATCAAGCTCAGGTGGATCAGTTATTGGGTTATAAGGTTGAATCTGACTTTATTGCCGATGCCTTGACGCGTTTGGGCTGTGATGTGACAGTTAAAGCTGAAGGTCAATGGAGCGTCGTTCCTCCATCACATCGCTATGATATGGCAATCTATCAAGACCTGATTGAAGAAGTTGCCCGTATTCACGGTTATGACAATATTAAAATCAGCCTGCCTGTGATTGACGTGAAACTTGCCAAACATCAAGATCAGTTTGAAGTGGCTCAACTTCGTCAAACCCTGGTGACTTTAGGATATCAGGAAGCGATCAGTTTCAGCTTTGCCGATGCCAAACTTGAAAAACAGCTGAATCCTACGGTAAATCCGTTGATGTTGGCGAACCCAATCTCCAGTGAATTGGCAGCAATGCGTTCTACACTGTTATCCAGCCTGATTCCATGCGTGCAATACAATATCAATCGTCAGCAAAACCGTGTGCGTTTCTTTGAGTTAGGACTACGTTTTGACTATCAAAATGCGCAAAGCATTCATGATCTTAAACAGATCCCGACTTTGGCTTTAATTGCAGTGGGTGCCAAAACAGCTGAATCTTGGCATGGCAAAGCTCAGCCAATGGATTTCTTTGACTTAAAAGGTGAAGTTGAGGAAATTTTGGCAGCAGGACGGGTTAAAGTTGAATATGTTCGTTCAGAGCGTAGTTGGTTACATCCTGGACAGTCGGCTGAAATTTTAGTAGATAGTCAGTCTGTGGGTTATCTCGGTCGTTTACATCCTTCTTTGGAAGATGAACTCGACTTGGGCATGACTTGGGTTGCCGAACTTGATCAAAAGGCTGTTTTGCAAACTTATGTATCTAATTTTACAGAATTATCACGTTTTCCATCGGTAAGACGTGATATTGCGCTTTTAATTAATGATAAGATTAATGTTAGCGAAATTCAGGGACTTATCGAAAAAACAGGTGGGGAGCTGCTAGACTCGACATGGTTATTCGATGTGTATACTGGACAAGGAGTAGAAGAAGGGAAACGCTCACTGGCATTTGCCCTTCTGTGGCAGCATCCAAGCCGTACATTGGAAGATGCTGAAATTAAATCAGGTATGGATAATATCCTTCAAGTGTTGGAAAACACTTACCAAGCGACATTGAGGGCTTCATGACAGCACTAACAAAAGCAGAAATGGCTGATCATTTAAGTGAGCTCACGAGTTTAAACCGTCGTGAAGCTAAACAAATGGTCGAATTGTTCTTCGATGAGATTAGCCAGGCGCTAATCTCGGGTGAACAGGTTAAACTTTCGGGTTTCGGTAACTTTGAGTTGCGTGACAAGCGTGAACGTCCAGGCCGTAACCCGAAAACCGGCGAGGAAATTCCAATTTCAGCACGCCGTGTAGTCACATTCCGCGCAGGACAGAAATTCCGTCAGCGCGTAGGAAATGAGCAGATCGATTGATCTGCTTTTTTTTGTTTTAAGTTTTTTTAAAGGATTCTGGTTTTCTATCTAGGATAGGCAAGGAAGCGTATTGTTTGAAAATTGGATATTTTTATTCAATATGATTTGATTGACCTTTATTTTAGTCATAAAAAAAGAGAGCCATTGGCTCTCTTTTTTACTGAATAATCGTAAAGATTATTTAGCAGCAGAAGCAGCAGCTTCAGAAGCAGCTGGAGCAGCGTCAACAGCAGAAGCAGCAGCTTCAGTAGCAGAAGCAGCTTCAACAGTAGCAGCAGAAGCAGCAGCAGTAGCTTCAGATGCAGCTACAACAGCTTCAGATGCAGCAGCATCAGCAGCAGGAGCTTCTTCAGTTTTTTTAGCACAACCAACGAAAGCTAAAGTAGTAGCAACTGCAGCAGCAATAGCGATTTTTTTGAATAACATGGCATCACTCTCTAAAATATGAGATTAAAAAAAACCTATGTTAGCCTGTTGAGTGCTTTTATTCTTCCTAAAATTTGTTAGGCAGTAACAATGCAGAGGCAGTCTAACTGGTCTGCGAATATGCTATCACTGCGCATTTTGAATTACTACTAGGTGCTTATTAAAAAATGCAAAAAAAGATAAAAAATGAGCATTTTTTTAACAGAAAATAACAATCAATTGGAAGATTTATATTGGATAAATACTAAATAACTTGCTAAAAATTATGGTTTTATAGATCTAATATTTTTAAGAATAATTAACTTGTCTATTAACTTTACAAAGAAAAGGGTGGATTGTAGCTTTATGTAAATAAAGTCAACCAAATAAAAAGGCTATCCCGAGAGATAGCCTTTTTATGGAAAAACAATAATGACCCGTTTAGTTGGTCGCTTTACGCTTCATTTGATCGAAGAAATCATCATTGGTTTTGGTTTCTTTCATACGATCCAGCAAGAATTCCATGGCTGCCAATTCATCTTGAGTATGCAGCAATTTACGCAGAATCCAGACCTTACGAAGGTTATCTTCGCTCATCAAGCGTTCTTCACGGCGAGTACCGGATTTTTTGATGTTCATTGCAGGGAACACGCGTTTTTCGGCAATGCGGCGATCAAGCGTAATTTCCTGGTTACCGGTACCTTTGAATTCTTCGTAGATCACTTCATCCATCTTGCTGCCTGTTTCAATCAGGGCAGTAGAGATGATCGTCAAAGAGCCACCTTCTTCAATGTTACGTGCAGCACCGAAGAAGCGTTTTGGACGTTCAAGCGCATGCGCATCCACACCACCGGTCAACACTTTGCCAGATGAAGGAATTACAGTGTTATAAGCACGCGCCAGACGGGTAATCGAATCCAGCAGGATCACCACATCTTTCTTGTGTTCTACCAGTCGTTTGGCTTTTTCAATCACCATTTCAGCCACTTGTACGTGACGGGCTGGAGATTCATCAAAGGTTGAGGCAATTACTTCACCACGAACCGTACGTTCCATTTCAGTCACTTCTTCAGGACGTTCGTCGATTAGAAGGACGATAAGGAAACATTCAGGGTTGTTACGAACAATCGATTGCGCGATGTTCTGTAGCAACATGGTTTTACCCGCTTTTGGCGGTGCAACAATAATCGAACGCTGACCTTTACCAATTGGCGCAACCAAGTCAACGACACGTGCAGTTAAGTCTTCAGTGGTACCGTTACCCAGTTCCATGACCAATTGTTCAGTCGGGAACAATGGGGTCAAGTTCTCGAACAGGATCTTGTTACGCGAGTTTTCAGGTGTGTCGTAGTTGATTTGATTAACTTTTAAAAGAGCAAAATAGCGTTCGCCTTCTTTAGGTGGGCGAATTGTGCCAGTAATGGTATCACCGGTGCGTAAGTTGAAGCGGCGAATTTGCGATGGGCTGACATAAATGTCATCCGGGCCTGCAAGATAAGAGCCCGCTGCTGAGCGGAGGAAACCAAAACCATCAGACAGAATTTCCAGAACACCATCACCAAAAATCTCTTCGCCATTCATTGCGTGGCGTTTTAAGATGGCAAAAATGATGTCTTGCTTACGGTTACGGGCCATTCCTTCCAGGCCCATAAACTCGGCAATCTTGATGAGTTCGCCAATCGGTTTTTTCTTGAGTTCAGTTAAATTCATAGGGGGTCAGATAGAATTAAAATTCTGGGATAGAGATGAGAAAAGGGAGCAACATTCAGCCGCTTACACGCAATAAACGTAACGCAATTGTATTTGCACAATAACAATTCAGAGGTCTGATTCATTGTTTCGAAGAGAAAAGTGTAAAAACAATTTCTGTTGCCGAGCGGCGATCTTATGTGTTGTGTCTTGTAAGAAAATGACGGATCAGAAATCCTGTATTCCTTGAACAAGCAATATAAGAGCTAATCGTATTTTTGTCAATTTATAGACGAAAAAAATACGCTATCGGGCGATAGCGTATTGGATTCAATCAAGCTGTTTTAAATTAGATATTTTCTTCAATAAAAGCAGTCAATTTAGATTTTGGCGCAGCACCGACTTGTTGAGCGACAACTTCACCATTTTTAAACATCAATAGTGCAGGAATGTTTCGGATATTGTAGTTTACGGCAGTCGCTTCACAAGCAGTTACGTCAACTTTAACAACTTTTACTTTGCCTTCAAATTCTGTAGACAATACTTCAAGTACAGGTGCAATGGCTTTACAAGGTGCACACCAGCCTGCCCAGAAATCGACCAGTACAGGAATGTCAGATTGTAAAACGTCAGCTTCGAAGTTCGCATCAGTTGTATTTACGATATTGCCAGACATGGAATGCTCCAAATAAATTTTAAGTTAGTTCTATAACTATAAGTATTACATAGCCTCGTTTAACTATGTAGGGGGATATGTAAATTTTCAATCATTATATTGAGTTTGTCTAATTGATGCTCACGATATTGATTATCGTGTCCTACAATGGTTTACGGTATTAAAAAAATTAAAAACTGGTTCAGTTGAACTGATAAATGGCTTTTAAATTGCATGCATGTGAATTACTCTAAGCACAATTCTTATAGGTTTGTTTGAATAATGTCTGATTTTTTGATTGATGAAGAGTTACTTGCTGCCATCGATATGGGGTCGAACAGCTTTCACCTGGCAATTGCACGTGTAGATCATGGCGAAGTAAAAAAAGTGGCTTCGATGTCAGAAAAAGTACAATTGGCAGCTGGCTTAGATGAAAATAAAAATTTGACCGAAGCGGCTCAGCAACGTGGGTTGGCCTGTCTGGCACGTTTTGTCGGACGTTTAAGTTCAGTGCAGCCAAACCGTTTGCGTATTGTGGCAACCAATGCTTTACGTCAGGCTAAAAATGGTCATGAATTCATTCAGAAAGCTGCTGACATTTTACCTAAACCGATCGAAATTATTGCTGGTCGTGAAGAAGCCCGTCTGATTTATTTGGGGGTCTCCCATACCATGGCCAATAGCGGCCGCCGTCTGGTGATTGACATTGGCGGGGGGTCGACCGAGCTGATTATTGGTGAAGCATTCGAACCGATTCATACCGAATCTGTACAAATGGGCTGTGTTGCCTTTACGAAAGCCTATTTTATGGATGGCGAAATTAACCAGAAAGTTTTTGATAAGGCGGTGACCGCTGCACGTAAAGAAATTTCAGGGATTGCCAATACCTATAAAGCTGCAGGTTGGGATACGGTAGTGGGTTCAAGCGGAACGATTAAAGCCTGCCGTCAGATTACGGTGAATATGGGCTGGAGCAATGAAAAAGAAGAACTCACCCGTGAAGGCCTGGAAAAACTTAAAGACAAGTTGCTTAAATATAGGCACGTGGCTGAAATGGAATTTGATGGCCTGAAAGAAGACCGTCGAGCAGTTTTGCCAGCAGGGATTGCCATTTTATATGCCGTATTTGATGTGCTGGGTCTGGATAAACTGGTCTATTCAGATGGTGCTTTACGTGAAGGCGTGATGTATGACTTGCTGGGCCGTTTCCAGCATGAAGACGTTCGCGACCGTTCTGTACATGCCTTAATGGGACGCTATAACGCCGATAGCAAACAGGCTGAACGTGTAGTCAATACCGCACAGCAATTGTTTAATGGCGTTGCACAATCGCTAAATTTAACCAGTGATGACAGTGACTTACTGCGTCGTGCTGCATGTTTGCATGAAATTGGCCTGGCGATCAGTCACAGTGGTTACCATCGCCATGGGGCTTATTTATTGCAACATTCGGATATTCCCGGTTTCTCGCAAATTGATCAAAACCATTTGTCACATTTGGTCGCTCATCATCGTCGTAAACTTCGTGGCGATGCGCGCGTAGATGTTGCAAAGGTCGGTGGTAGCAAACTTGTGTACTTATGTCTATTGCTGCGTTTAGCTGTTTTACTGAATCATAGTCGTAGCGATGAGATGCTTCCTGCCATTGAATTAAGTGTCATCAATGAGCAACAATGGCAACTCAGCGTTTCTGGCGATGCCAAACAATGGCCTTTGCTTGTAGCAGACTTGCATGATGAACAGGTGCAGTTTAAGCATTGGGATATTGAATTGAATATTCAGTCGGAACAATTTATCTATTAACAAGTGATTGGTTAACAAGGTATTGTTAATTTAGGGATAATGGTCGACCTATGAAAAATAAAGCTGCTCAATCTAAAGCATGGACAACGGTTCAAATTGCACGTCATCCGGAACGTCCGCAATTCCTGGATTATGTTGGTGAAATTTTCACTGAATTCGATGCTTTACATGGAGATCGGGTATTTGGTGACGATGGTGCGATGATCGGTGGCTTGGCACGTTTTAATGGTCAGCCAGTGATGATTGTTGGGCAACATCGTGGTCGCAGCACCCGTGAAAAATTGCAACACAACTTCGGCATGAGTAATCCCGAAGGTTACCGTAAAGCACAGCGTCTACTCGACATGGCTGAACGTTTCAACCTGCCGGTATTTACTTTTATCGATACCATGGGTGCCTATCCAGGGGTCGGTGCGGAAGAACGTGGTCAGGCGGAAGCGATTGCCACCAGCCTTGCACAGCTTTCTAGCCTGAAAGTTCCGGTAGTTGCCACCGTTTTAGGTGAAGGCGGTTCAGGCGGTGCACTTGGTATTGGTGTGGCGGATCGTGTGATCATGCTGTCTCACAGTATTTATTCAGTGATTTCTCCTGAAGGTTGTGCATCCATTTTATGGAAAACAGCAGAGAAAGCGGAACAAGCCAGCGAAGCCCTGGCATTAACTGCAGAGAAATTAAAACAACTCGGTATTGTTGAATACGTAGTTGATGAAGGTGAAGGTGCGCATTTGCAGCCTGAAAAAGTGATGCAAGATCTTAAAGATGTGTTACAACAGGCTTTAGAAGAATTGCAATCGATGGATGCGGATGAAAGATGCGAAGCACGTTACCAGCGTTTAATGAAGTTTGGCAGCGACAATTCCGGTCTGGCGTCTTAAAGCAAATCCAGTGCTTTCCTCCTGAAAGCACTTTCTTGATTGGATGTAGCGGTGGCATGGATTCCATGCTGCTTTTGCATCTGATGTCTGATTTAGTTCCTGAAAAAATCCGTACAATCTATGTCGATCACCAGTTGCAAAGTATCAGTGCAGATTGGGGACGATTTGTGTCTGATCAATGCGCAGCGCTGAATGTACCGTGTATTGTTGAAGCGGTTGAAGTGCAAGACGGCAACCTGGAACATCAGGCACGTAACGCACGTTATCAAGCGTATTCAAAACATCTAAAATCCAATGAAATTTTGGTTCTGGCACATCATCAGCAGGATCAGGCCGAAACCTTGATGTTGCGTCTGCTTTCCGGTGCCGGCGTGCATGGGCTCGCTGCGATGAAACAGGTCGATGTACGAGAGCAATTTACCATTTGGCGACCGCTGCTTGATATTTCACGTGAGCAGATTTGCCAATGGGCAACCCAGCTGGGTGTGCAAAATATTGAAGATCCCACCAATTTGGATACCCACTACGATCGGGCCTGGTGCCGTCATGAACTGTGGCCGCTGTTGCAAAAACGCTATCCGAAAATGCAGCAGGCACTCAGCCGCACCAGCTATCTGATGCAGGATGCGGAAGATATTTTGCTGGACGTTTTACAGCAGGATTTAAAGCATTGCGGATCGGCCACTGAACTGGATTTAAAAAAATTAGCTGAATTATCAAGTGCGAGACAAAGGCAACTGCTCTCTGCCTGGATGAAAGAGCAAGATACTTATCGCCCAAGTTTTGAGATGGTGCAACGCTTGTTGCATGAAGTCATTGAGTCTAAATCTGATGCACAGGCTGCATTGCACTGGAATCAATATTATTATGTGCGTTATCAGCAAAAACTTTTCCGCTTAAGTACCACAGAATATTTGGCTGAAAAAAATCAATCGATTGCTAATAAACAGACAATCTTGCTGCAGTTAGGACAAAAGGTTGAAACGCTTTCAGGTGATTATCTGGCTGAAACTGCAAAAGTAGGCCTGTCAACAGCATTGCTGGGTCAAAAACTGGATCTGGTCATGCGTCAAGGCGGCGAAAAAATTCATTTGTATGGACGAGTGGGGGCTTGGCCGTTAAAAAAAGCCATTCAGGAAGCACAAATTTTTCCCTGGCAGCGTTATAGAATTCAAATATTAAGCATAGATAATGTTATGCTTGGTGTTTTTACACCAAAAGGGTTTTGGTTAGCTCAATCTGAGTATTGTGAAATCGGTGGATGGCAACCAAATTTGATCTCTTAGTTAAAAATTCTAAGTCGAGTATAAATCCATGAGTGCAGCTTTAAATTGTAATATTAGTTTTATTGGTGGCGGCAATATGGCCCAGGCCTTGATTGGCGGGCTGATTTCACGTGGCTTGCCGCCAACTCGTATTACAGTTTCTGATCCGGTCGAGAAAGTCCGTCTTTTATTAACAGAAAAAGATGTACACGTGACGGATGACAATATTGCTGCCATTCGTGATGCCGATATTGTCCTTTTTGCAGTGAAGCCGCAAGTCCTGGCCAGCGTATTAAAACCGCTCAAGGGCTTGCTGGAAGGCAAACTGGTGATGTCGATTGTGGCTGGGGCTGAAATCGCGACTATCGCTAACCTGCTAGATACCAACCGTATTGTTCGGGTCATGCCGAATACACCGGCTCTAGTACAAACAGGGGCCCATGGTCTGTATGCAACTGAAGCTGTAAATGCACAGGACCGTGAATTGGCCAGCCAGGTTTTGGCTGCAACCGGTTTAACCATTTGGGTCAATTCAGAAGCACAGATTGATGCTGTCACTGCAGTATCAGGTTCTGGTCCGGCTTATTTCTTCTATATGATGGAAAGCATGATTCGTGCAGGGAAAAACCTGGGTCTGGATGAAAAAGTGGCGACTGCATTGACGCTGCAAACAGCCTTGGGTGCCGCACAAATGGCGATTACCAGTTCAAATACACCGGCAGAACTTCGTAAAAATGTGACTTCTCCAAATGGTACGACCCAAGCTGCACTGGAAGTATTCGATCGTGCGCAAATCTCTCAAAATATTCAGGCCGCTTTGGCTGCAGCGCAAAAGCGCAGTCAAGAACTTGCTCAAGAGCTAAGTGAAAGTAGCAAATAACTCGTTTTTATTTAGGAAAGTTCCAGTATGGGTGCAAACTCTGCGCTGATTTTTGGCATTATCATTAACGTAGCGATTTTGCTCGTATTCTTCCGTTTTCTCATGCAGCTTGCAGCGGTGAACGCTTATAATCCCGTCGTCATGTCTACTGTGAAAGCGACGAAAATTGTCGATGTATTTGGGCGTATTTTTCCCACCCTGGCAAAAGGTCGTGTCAATTCGGCAGCCTTGGCCTTGGTGGTGCTTTTATATTTACTCAAAATTTTTGGGGTGATGTATCTTTCAGGGGCCATGCCGAACAGTCCGGTACATCTGGTGATATTAACCTTTGTCACCATGATTCAGGACCTGATCCGTTTCTGCCGTTACCTGATTTTTGCAACGATCATTTTAAGTTGGGTGGTGATGTTTACTCAATCTCGCTCACCTTATATTGAAGTGATTCAAGAACTGGCAGAACCATTACTGGCACCTTTCCGCCGTATTTTGCCGAATATGGGCATGATTGACCTGTCACCAATTGTTGCATTCCTGGCGCTGTATATTGCCGAAATTATTATGAATGAAGTGGCGATTGTGCTTCTGACTGGGCTTTAAAGTTTAAACAGTAAAATTTGGCGAATAAAAAAGGACTCGATGGAGCACTGCTGTCCCATAGTTTGCTTTAAATAAAAAAACCTGAGTCCTAACAGTTAAAATATGAGTGCAAACAAACACTTTAACGACCAGGATTCAGGTTTTGTCACATCAGAATACCGTATTTCATGAGCTAATTAAACCTGTTGTGCGACAGGATTTTGAACAACTTGCTAAAGTACACCATGTTGGACAGA